>JALYXC010000221.1 GCA_030947315.1 Verrucomicrobiota bacterium
GTTCAAGGTGGTTAAAACGCCGCGGCACGCTTCGGAAATGGGCGAGCGTTCCATGAACAACGCCGCCCAAATGAGATCGGCTTGTTTAGTTTTGGAGAGCGACCAAAATTTTTCATACGGCATTTCAAAATAGCGAAATGATTCAGCTACCAGATAATGATAGGTCAGCAAATCGTCAATTCCCCAAAGTAAAAGTTCGCCAAAAGCCGGTTCGTAAAGATGAGTGTGAATATCAATAATGGGAACAGCCGCGACAATTTTTTCAACTTGCGCAGTCAGCGCAGAACGATTTGGTTTTGCCAGCGCGGACTTCATTCGGTCCTGTTTTTTTGCACGGCTTCGGCAATCGAATTGATGTTATTTAAAATTTGTTTGGCGGCGCCCGGATCGGAAATTTTCAAACCGAAATTTTTATCCAGCGCGACGACGAGTTGCAGCGCATCCACCGAATCGAGGCCAAGACTATTCGGGCCGAAAAGCGGCTGGTCATTGGCGATTTCCGCGGGAGTCACTTGCAACATGAGGTTTTCGACCATCATGACTTTTATTTTTTCTTTTAAATCTTCCATGGCAAAAGGAGTTGTCGAAATTGAAAATATTTTTCCTAATTCTTAATCCTAATCTTATTCTTAATCTCAGAATTCAGAAGAGTAAGATTAGAATCAGGATTAAGACTTATAAAATTCCGCCGTCAATTTTCAGGATTGAGCCTGTAATGTAACTCGCTTCAGGACAAGCCAGAAATCGGATCGCCGCGGCAATTTCTTCCGGCCTCCCAAAACGGCGCATTGGAATTTTGCTCGTCGCGATTTTTTTTTCTTCAGGATTCATCGCGATTAATGCTTCGGTTTCAATGTAACCAGGACAAACCACATTGACGGTGATGCCGATGCGCGCGATTTCTTTGGCCAGCGATTGGGTCAAAGCCACGACGCCAGCTTTGGCTGCGGCATAATTTGTTTGGCCGGCGGGCGCGAGCAGAGCGCTGAGGGACGCGACGTTGATGATGCGTCCGCTGCGTTGCGAAATCATGGTCGGCAAAACGGCCTGGCACCCATGAAAAGTCGCATCGAGATTGGCGGCCAAAACGTTCCGCCACGCCTCGCCCGATAGGGTGGCGAGCAATCCGTCGTCATGTTTGCCAGCGTTGTTCACCAGAACATCAACGCGTTGGTGTTCGGACAAAATTTGCGTCACCGCTTTTTGCCAGGCGGCGGATTGCGTGACATCGAGATCAAGAGTGCGGCAACGATCGGGATATTGTTGCGCTAATTTTTCGGCGGCCTCGCGTCCCGCATGAAGGCCGAGCCAAATAAAATTTTCCGGAGATTCATCAAGAAAAGTTCGCGCAATGGCCTGGCCCAACCCGCCATTGGCGCCGGTAATTAAAATAATTCGTGGACTCATTCAGAATTTTTATTTTTGAAATGGAAGGTGCGGAGCGCGGAACGCTAAATTTCGCAGACTTTTTTAGGGCGAGGATTTCCGCGCAAAAATATTTTAGGTTTTAAGAGTCGCCCATTTGATGATAATTTGAAAAACGATTTGCATCATATCTTTAAAATTCCCTTTGGAGCGACGCAGTTTTGCAGATTAAAAAAAAGAATCAAGCCGGAGACTTTGCCGTTACAAATCAAAACGGCATGAATTTGATTCCAAACGTTCGCTCGATGAACCACGCCAAGCCAAATAGAAAAATCACAATCGAAAGTCCGACGCGAAATTTTGTCGCCCAAGTTTGACGATTGATCCACCACAACACCGGCCAGAGCGCGCCGACAATCACGATTTGTCCCGCTTCCACGCCGAGATTGAACGAGACGAGCGAGCGCGCCAGACCGCTCGAAGGCAGACCGAGTTCGCGCAAAACATTGGCGAAGCCGAAGCCGTGCACGAGACCAAAACCGAATGTGAGCATCCATCGATGTCGTGTGCTGGTGGCCCACAAATTTTCGGCGGCGACATACATGATCGTGAGGGCGATGCCGATTTCGACAAGGTGCGGAGGAAATTTTACAATTTGCAAAACGGCGAGGGCGAGCGTGAGCGTATGCGCCACGGTGAACGCAGTGATAATTTTCAGCAAATCCACGAAGCGTTTCACGAACAACAACGCGAGCAAAAACGCAATGTGATCGTAGCCGAGGAAGATGTGTTTCACGCCGAGCTTGAAGTATTGCGCTACTTGTTCGCGCACCGGCGTGCTGTAGCCGGTGTCGTAAAGATAGTCCGGCTCGAAGCGAGTGACGATGACTTCGTCCTCATGTCCGTTCCACGCGAACACGCCGAGAATGGTGTGCGCGCCGCCGAGTTGCTCAAAAAAATCAAACGTGATCGTCACATCCTCGGGCACGCTCAACACGGCGTTGCGAAATGTGAAATTTAACAATCGCTGACCATATTCGTTTTCCGCAATTGCTTCGCCGGCGTCACTCGGCCAGGCGGGAGGATCGGCCTCAGCGAACTCGGCTTCGCGTTGATTCAGATCAATGTAAATATGTTGTCGAAGAAAATTTTGAAGGGCAGGCGCGGCAAATTTCAGTTCCGTTCGTGAAACTTTGTGGTCGCCATTGGTGTCGAGCTTCGTGATGCGTTGCAACGTGATGAGGTCGTAGGAAAATTTCCATTCGATCTCATGGGGCGTGATGGTGACGCGGCAATAGCTTGTGTCCGGGTTGTGCGCGAAAGCAGTCGCCGTGAAAAGGAGAAACAGAAAATTGCGCAGGAAAAAAATCAATGTGGAGTTCCGAAGGGGCGCTTCGAAAATAGCCCGGCGTTTTAACGCCGGGTTGGAGGGCAAGGAACCAAGTCCCGAAGGGACGGCTGAATCAATCCCACAAATACCGCTCGTCATATTCAATGCGATGTTTCTTCGACAAAACCAAAAACTCTTCCTGAAAAGTTTTGTGACGATGATGTTCCTCTTGGTTTTTGATGTAATTCGTAATCGTTTCCAATTGAGAAACGCTGACGCTGAACGCGCCGTATTTTTCCTGCCAGGCAAAAAGCCGCTGTTCAGGAAAAGTTTCGTGAATCCATTTGGACGAGCCGCCTTTAATTAATTGCATTGCTTTGGAAATCGGCATTGTCGCAGGCAAGGAGAGCAGAATATTAACGTGATCTTCAATACTTCCAATGATCAGCGCGGTCATTTTATTTTGGCGCCCAATACCGCCGAGAAAGGGCCAGAGTCTTTCGCGCAATGGTGGCGTGATGAATTTGCGGCGCTCCTTCGTGCTGAACACACAATGAAAATAGGAACTGACGTAGGACATACGATGATTCAGCCGTCCCTGCGGGACTTATGCAATCGCCGATTAACCCGGCGTTAAAACGCCGGGCTATTTTCAAATGTCCCTTCGGGACGGGCGTTGGCTGGCACGTTTAAGTTTTTCAGAGGCATGAACATGGGCCGCCACCCTGCCGATAGAGTAATT
>JALYXC010000229.1 GCA_030947315.1 Verrucomicrobiota bacterium
TCATCACTTCAAGTATCCCGCGCATTGCCGGCCGGGCGATGCGCATATTCACTTTTTCGGTGCGGACATTTTTAGCTTTGGCGATGGAATTCAACTTAGAGATGGCGATACCGTGGAAATGAAGTTAGCAGGTTTTGGCCGTCCCTTGCGCAATCCAATTAAAATCAATCGCTCATCTCCAAGGCTGCTCAAGGTCAAACAACTTTGACAGGCTTTCACGCCGTACTAACTTAAAACAATCTTCTTGCTAAAATTTTCTTCACATTTTAGGTGTAGCCCGCACTCATGACAGACGAGGTCCATCTTCACGCGGCCGATCTCATCATCTTTGTTCTCTACATGGTTGCCACCGTCTCGCTGGGATTCTGGGTGGCGCGGAAAGGAAAAAATACCGCGCAAGGTTATTTCCTTGGCAACAAAACAATTCCGTGGTTCGTCATTGGAGCCTCCATGGTTGCGGCAGACATCAGCAGTGAACAATTTATTTCCAATGTGGGCGGCGCTTATAGGTATGGCATCGTCCTGGCCGCAGGCGACTGGAATGCGTGGATAATTTACAGCCTGCTGATTTTAATTTTTCTTCCCTACTATGTGCGAACGGGCGTGACCACCATGCCCGAATTTCTCGAACGCCGCTACAATTCCACTTGCCGATATATTTTTGCCATTGCTTCAGTTATTGGTTTTGTTGCCGCGATTAATGCCGGCGCGCTTTATTCGGGCGGTATTATGCTCGACAGTTTTTTTGGCGAAGGTCTGGCGCGAATTCTGCCACCGATAATTTTATTCGGCAATCCCATTTCGCCGGTTGTGATTTATATCGTTTTCTTCGCGGTCACGACGGGTGTTTATACAATTTATGGCGGACTAAAATCGGCAGCCTGGACCGATCTGATGCAAATCGTCATTTTGCTTTTCGCAGGATTTCTGGTGCCAGTGCTTGCTTTGCGAAACACCACAGACATCGGCTCATTCATTCAAGCCACCCGGAGCATTTTCAAATGTTCAAGCCGCCTACTCATAAACCATTTCCATTCACGGGAGTTTTTACTGGATTTTTGTCCGTGGGAATTTGGTATAGCTGCACGAGTCAGCACATGGTGCAACGCATTCTCGCGGCCAAAGACGAATGGCACGCGCGCGTCGGCGTGGTCTGCGCCGGATTTTTGCATATCATCATGCCGTTTTTTTTTATCGTGCCCGGAATCATCGCCTTCAAAATGTTTCCGCAACTGGAACGACCCGACCAGGCTTATCTAGTCCTCGTAAAACAATTTATTCCCACCGGGCTGAAAGGACTTTTGCTCCCGGGCATGGCCGCCGCGCTGATGGGACATGTTTCCACCGTGCTGAATTCCGCTTCCACAATTTTGACAATTGATATTTACAAAAAACTTTTGCGCCCCAACGCCAGCGAAGAACAGCAAGTGCGTTTCGGGCGATGGAGCGGCGCCTTGGTTTTAATCGCGAGCATCTGGATTGCGATTGGTTTCACAAATTCCACCACAACGCTCTTCGAAAAAATCCAGACAGTTTTCTTTTTTATCGCACCCCCCTTCGCGGTGGTTTTCACGCTCGGAATTTTATGGAGGCGCGCCAATGGTATTGCCGCCGTGACCACGATCGCCGCAGGATTTTTGTTCACCTGGCTGCTCACTCAATTTGAATTGCTGGGAAAATTCAACACGTTCAATCATCGCGCGCTGGCCGCCTGGATTTTTTGCATGACCGTGATGATTTTTGTTTCGCTGCTCACGCCGCCACCGCTGCCAGAAAAAACGGAAGGCATCATTTGGAACAGATCGTTTCTGATGTTGCCGCCGGACGAACAGAAAAAATATCGCGGCCTACAAGATTGGCGCATCTGGTGGCTCCTGTTTATCGGAATCGTTCTCAGCATTTACGGATTTTTCATTTACTGGCGCATCCAGCATCCGTGGTAGAAAAAGTGTTTCCCGCGAAACGCTAAAGATCGCTCAGGTTTTAAAAATTTCCGGCAAATAAATCCACCTTCTCAAAGATCTATTTGTTCTTGATCTGATCGTCCGATCCGATCAATTGATCCTGTCCGTGCGGCAAAAAAAGAAATCAACGAAATGAGGTTATGAAAAAATACCAAGTCGAATTTTTGATGCCCGGTCGGATCGAAGTTGAAGGTGACGACGAACAAGACGTGCAGGAATTTGTTGAGAATGTTGGAACGGAACAATTGTTGCGTTGGCTTTTCTGCAAATCGCGAGACGACGCCAAAAACAAAATTCAAATTATCGCCGTGAAAAAAATTTGATACCACAAAGCGAGCCTGATATTAAGCTCGGCGATGCAACCCCCGATTACATGGAAACATCTTGTGGCTGATGCTTTGCAAGAGCTCGGTGGCGAAGCATCTCTCAAACAAATCAGCGCGAAGTTGGAAAAGAATCCCAACCGTCCGCAGACAGCAACTTGGAATGCCACGATTCGACGAGTGGTCCGACAATACAACATTTTCCAACCGTTCAAAACTCAAACGGACGAAGCGGCTTATCGCTTGATTGAGTTGCCCAAACCTTCCGCTTCCGCAGTTGGCAAAGAAGACCCGCACGGCGAACAACAAGGAATGTTGTTGGAACTGGGGCGGCTCTGCGGCTACGAGACTTTCACAAATGCAACTGACAAAACGATTCGTCAGTTTCGTGGCGAGTCGTTGGCTAACTTCGCCACGGTTAGAGATACCGACGAATGCTCGCTTTGCCTTTGGAAAAAATGCGGAATACCGATGTAATGTGGATGGCCGAAGATTCTGAAGGTCTGTATCCAAGGTACGCTTTTGAAGTGGAACACAGCACGAAAATTAAAGATGGGTTGCTTCGCCTCCTTAAGATTCCCGAACGCTTTCGTACCGAATTGTACGTTGTTGGTCCAGGAAAAGAAGAAGCCGCATTGTTCGAACGTTATTTACAAGATTCGCTATTCCGGCAGCACGCCAATCGATTTCATTTTTTTCCATACTCAGAGGTGAGTGACTTTTATCGAAATGGCGTCGCTTTCGATCGAAATGTTAAGCATTGGAGAATTCAAGTTGCTCTTTGAAATCATGGGAAACCTCAAAGAGTCTTAGAAGTGTCACTTGAAGCGGTTGGCGTTTAGCCGAATAAAGTGCGTCGTGGAAATCCTTTTGTGAAATCATAACGGCAGGTAAATAAAAAAGCGCATCTTGCTCTATCACTCGATAGCGGCAAGATGCGCTCGAAGATCCCCTGCCCTTCTCGCGGCGTAAAATTTTAAACTTTCGGACCGCGCCGCCCTGAAATCAACGAGATCACAAAAATAACCAGGAATATGAAAAAGAATATTTTTGCAATCAGCATCGCCGTCCCTGCCAACGCAAAGAATCCGAGCACGCCTGCAATAATCGCAATAACCAAGAACACCAAGGTGTAGTGTAACATAATATTTTCCTTTCATTAGCCAATGATCTCTTTGCATTAAGGCGATTTTTTCGCTCTATGACTAATCCAAAGACAACGATTGGCTTGGCGACATTTTGGTGAAATCTGCAAAAGCGCGAAATCGGTTATTTGCTGATTAAGGCCAAGGTGAAACTATTTGAGATTCAGCGCGGTTTTGCTGAGGCCTATTCTACAAAAAATTTATAGCGCGCAAAGGAGCGGTCTCCTACTTTTTAATTTCGTGAGTCAGAGAGAAGTTTTTTTATTTGCGGGCACCGGACGACGTTGCATTAATCCGCCACCGAACTTCAGCCTGGGAGGTTGCTTCCTCTAGGGTTTAATGGGATGCTGTTTTTATGAAAACTGTGACGGTTGAAGAGTTGCACGAAGCGACCCGGAATTATGTGGAGGAGGCATTGCGGACTCCGATCTTAATCAGCACGGACAACCGATTGCGGTCCTTAAAAAAGCCGATATGCTGGCGCAGGGAGGAAACCCTTTGCCCAACCGCGAGGAGTGGATTTCCCGTTTGCCGCGATCCGATTTGGATTCCAGCCAGATCATTTCTGAGGACCGGGACCGGAGATGATCTATTTCGATTCGAGTTATATTCTCAAGTGTTACCTTAATGAACCTCACGCAGAACAGGTTCGCGCTCTCGCGGGACAAGTCGCGGAGAAGAATGTTGTCGTTGGGGCCGGGTGGAATTTTTTTCCGACTTAAACGTCATTCTCGCGAAGGGAAACTGACCGACCAACAAGCGAAAGAAATCTTGCAACTGTTCGAGACGGATGAACAAACCGGGGTGTGGATATGGCTGTCAGTGGATAGTTCTCTTTTGAACGCAACTTGTGTGGCCCTCGAAAAATTCCCTACGTCGCTTTTTTTGCGTTCCGGCGATGCGATTCATCTGACGTGCGCTCAGGAACATGGGTTTAAAGAAATTTACAGCAGTGATAAACATCTGTTGGCTGCTGCTTCCCACTTCGGGTTGATCGGAAAAAATATTCTTTCGACACCGTGACGGCTCAAAAACAAAATTTATTTGCGGGCACCGGACGACGTTGCATCAATCCGCCGCCGAACATTGCGC
>JALYXC010000232.1 GCA_030947315.1 Verrucomicrobiota bacterium
GGGCTTTGAATTCCTTTCGGCATTTTGCGATTCGCATAAGCAATCCCCGCAAGAAGAATCGTTGCGGGCGGAAGAATCCAACACGCGAAAAAATGCATGGACCAAAAGCCGAAGAACTGGCCGAGCAAACAGGCGAAAGAAAGAAACGCCAGGCCAAATACAATTGCGCGAGAAATGATCAAGGGGAGAAATAATTATTTGGCTGGCGGCGCGCATCCGCCGACGCGAAGGAACCTGGCGAAGAAAATTGCGCGGCTGCCGTCGAGGAAATTTTTCCGGCCAGTTGCCGACGCAATAATTCGGTGATTTCTAAAGAACCGATCCAGACGCGGCGCTCATGGTCCGTGGTAATAATTTTGGCGAGTGCTTTTTCCTGCGCCGGGGTCCACTGCGCCGAGTTCAAATTGGTTTGCGCAGGGAGATTTTTAAATCCTTCAGCACGAAGTTGCAAAATCGCTTTGGCCAGTGGCAGGTTTTGGCGAAGCGCAGTTTTGACGAGTTGCAATAATTCCTTAAACGGAAGATCAATTGGAATCGTCGCGAACCGCGCGGCCGTGTCTTCGGAAAGCGAATCGGGCGGTGTCAAGGCCGCGCCAGAAATCGAAAGCGATTTCCATTTTTCATTGCGCTGATAATAGCCAAGTTCCGCGATAAATTTTGTTTCGCTTTGGCCAACGTGGACAAAACAGTTACGCGATTCAGGATGAACGTGCGTCTCGGAAATTGGTTTTCCTGAAAAATTGTTTTTGTAAATGCGCAAAATTAAATGTCCATCGCGTGAAGCGGCATTTTGTTTTTTTAATTGTTCGTTTGTGAAATCCCAATGAGCATAAAGCCAATGCGGATCGCGCGCGATCAAAAGTAATTTTTTTGTGCCGTAGGCTTCGGGCAGGTCGCCTAAATTTTCCGCCTCAGAAAAGTCTGTGCCCGGCGGAGTTGGACCGAGCGCATAACGTTGGCCCCGGCCCGACGGACTCGGCCGCGCGGCGATATCGCTTTCCAGCAAAATAGCGGGGATCGAAAGGATTTTTTTCTGCGCGGCGCGACGAACAGTTTTCAGAATCGGCTCCGCTTGCTGCGCCAGATTTTTCATTTTTGGCGTCAATTTTTTGGTGAGGCCCTGGAGTTTTTCCGCGAAAGCTTCGATCTTTTTTCCGGTGGACTCGACCGCGGCCGCCAAGGTGTTTTCGGTAATTTTATTTTCGGGCTGGACTGAACGCGCGGAAATCCTGGCTGGTTTTTTTCCTGGCGCACCGGTTTTTAATTTAGAAGTTTTTTTCGCTGCGGCCATTTTTGGAATCAATTGTTTTTTTTGCTTCATAAGATCAGGATTGTTGGAAGAAAGCCGATAACCGAGCCGGACTATGCTTTAGAAAACGAAACTCGCCTAGGCAAAATTTAAATTTTTTAATTTTTAATTATTAATTTTTTCATCCAGTATTAACGAATGTCGCTGCACGGAAAAAAATTGGGCATTTTAATTTCCTGTTTGCCGGAAGAACCGAACTTCACTCATGGCATTCGTCTCGCGCAAACGGCCCTGACCGAAGGTGTGGATGTTTATCTTTATTGCATTGATGACGCAGTTTGCGGTGTGGGAAAACCGGAAGTGCAATTGCTCAAAACCAACGGCCTAAAACTTTACGCTTGTGCGTACGGCGCTGATCGCCGGAATTTTCCAAGGAGTGAAAAAGCGGTTTTTGCGGGATTGACCGTGGTAAATGATTTAATTGCCGGCACGGATCGGTTTATCAGTTTCAACTAAACTATGCCCGCGAAACATGCCAAAAAACGCGAAATTTGTTCGACAGTTTTAAATCAAAAAACTGAATGGAATTATTTCGGGCGATTTTATTTTCGCGTGATTTCGCGTTTTTGGCGGGCCTAAGAAAATGAATCCGCGCGTTTTATTTATTATCTGCGGCGACCCGCGCATCAGCGCCAAACCGGCGGAGGCCATTCGCATTGCGGCCGGCGTGGGGGTATGGAAAAAAGCAGATGTCACGGTTTATCTGCGAGATGCGGCGGTGTTGGCGTTGAGTGAATTTGCTGATGAATTTGTGGATGAAGATAATTATACGCGCTATTTTCCCATTGTGGGAGAATTTGGCCGGCCGATTTACGCGCAAAAAGACGCGCCACTGCTGCAGGAGTTAGGTGAGACCACTTTAAAATTTGAAGAAATTTCCGAGGTGCAACTAGCGGACTTGGCGGCCCAAAGCACTTACGTGTTGCGATTTTAAATTATGCGAACGCTCCTCCACATTCTCACCAAACCGAACGATTCTTTGGCGGCAAAAATTATCGCCCAACAAAAATCAAAGTTGGAAAATAGAATTGAAGTGGAAGATTTAACGGTGGGCCCGCCTGATTACAAAAAATTGCTGGAGAAAATTTTTGCGGCAGATTCGGTGGAAGTTTGGTGAAGTAAAAAAGCAATCGTGAAGGTTGCCCGAGGATTTAAATTTCAGCGGAATTTATTTTTGTTCCATCGTCCCGTCTTCATTGATGCGAAGTTCGGTTTGTTGTCCATTTCTTTTGAACCCAACTTCATAGACAGTTTGTTTTCCAGGTTTGACTTCGCGATCAATATCATTGATTTCGGAAGGGTTAATCTGGGATTTAACCGTATTCTGCACGGCAGCGGGAATCTGGTCGAAAGTCACCTTGCCCGAAACGGCTGGCGGCGTGGCTGGGGTTGGAGCTGGGCCCGCCGGGGCCGGTGAAACAAGGCCCAAAAAAGTTCCATCTTCAGCGACCCGAATTTCTTTCTGCTGGCCATTTGTTTTCGAACCGACTTCATAAACCGTCTTGCCATTTTTGGTCTCTTTATCAATGTCGTTGATTTCCGCAGAACCGAGTTGGGCTCTCACTGTTTGTTGTGCCGCCGGGGGCAATTGAGCAAAAGTCACCTTGCTCGAACCATCCGGCGAGGGAGTTGCGGCTGCAGCTTCGGGAGCTGCTGCGGTTGCTGCCACCGCGCCCGGGGCCGCGGCGCTGGCGGCGGGGAGAGGTTTATCGTTTTTATGAATCAGAGCGCCATTGGAATCAATTTTGACATGCACAAATTTGCCGCCCTGCTTAAATCCGAAGTGATAAAACTTTTTGCCATCCACCGTTTCCGGCGTGAAGTCGCTCACGTGTGAACCGCCCAGTTGGGCTTTCAACGTTTTCAAAACCGGATCGGGAA
>JALYXC010000250.1 GCA_030947315.1 Verrucomicrobiota bacterium
CGCAAGCGGCGTTGTTTCAAGCCTTGCGAGAGCTTGGTTATCGAGTTAAAGCACAAAATGGGAATGACAAATTGCCTGTTAAAATTTTTGGCGGTAGGGACGACTTCCACGGCGTCCCTGGTCAAACCGGGAATAAATGGGACGCGGTGGAACGCGTCCCTACCACACGCTCTTGCACAGTCAGCATCGAAGAAAGTTCGCAATTTGCTTCGGCGCTTTTGCTGTGCGCTGTAACCGGAAATTGGAAAATTAAAATTGTCGGAGAAAATGCGGAAGAATCGCCTTACGTCGCAATGACTTCAATGTTGATGGAAACATTTCCAAGGCGGGGCGGCAAATTTCAGATTGAAGCAGACGCTTCGAGCGCCAGTTATTTTTGGGCTGCGGCGCAGATTGATTTTTCAGGAGAAGAAAGGCTGGGCGAAACAATTCATTGGCTTGCCGCAGAAAAAAATTTCTCAGTTCGGATTTCCAGTTGGCGATCTTCGGGTTTCCAAATAGACGAAAACTTTTTTTGGATTTTGGTTCGTCTGATGAGAAATTCACCATTCGTGCAAAAGCCCGACAGCGAGGAGGCTTTTCGGAAATTATGTGCTGATGGGAATAGTGCCGTAAGTGCTAAACCAAAAGACATCACACCAGAGCAGATTTCTCGCTGCAAAGATTTAGGTGACAGCATTATGACTGTGATAACTCTTGCGCCTTTTGCAGTGCAGCCGATCAAATTTACCGACCTCGCTCGCCTTCGCGTTCAAGAATGCGAGCGAGTTTTTGCTTTAAAAACTGAACTTACCAAATGCGGCGCGAAAGTTATCGAGACGGGCGATACGCTCACAGTTTTTCCATCAAAACTTCACGGCGCGGAAATTGAAACCTACAACGATCATCGCATGGCGATGTGTTTTGCGATTCTAGGATTGAAAGTTCCCGGAATAAAAATCAAGAATCCTGCGTGCGTAAAAAAAACATTTCCCAATTTTTTCCAGAAACTCACCGCGCAACCGCCGCACGGTTTGGGCGCGAAAATTCTCGATGGAAAAACAGGCCGGCCTTTGACAGATGAAGAATTATTTGCGGAATGAGTTAGCTCTGAATCTAACCGTAACCTTATTCTTAATCAGCTTCGTCGCAGATTAAGATTAGGATTACGATCAGGAGTAAGAATAAAAATGAGTCAACCCATCGTCATCGCCATTGACGGCACGAGCGCCAGCGGCAAAAGCACCAATGCCCGGCTTGTCGCTAAAACGTTCGGTTTTATTTATGTGGATACCGGCGCCATGTATCGCACTTTTGCGTGGCATTGCCTGCAAAAAAAAACGGGCATTCAAGATGTCAAAGCGGTTATGGCCGTGCTGCGCCAATGGAAAACTTCGCTGGAATGTTCATCGCATCATCATGTTCATTTGTTGGTGGATGGTTATTATCCCGCTCGCGAAATTCGAACTGCCGAAGTCAGCGCGGCCACTTCGGTCATCGCGGCGATTCCTAAAGTGCGCGATTGGATGAAAAAAAAACAGCGCGAATGTATTCAGTTTGGAAATCTGGTCATGGAAGGGCGCGACATCGGCACGAATGTTTTTCCCGAAACTAATTTTAAATTTTATTTGGACGCCTGTATTCATGAGCGTTCCAAACGCCGGGCCGCGGAGGGTATAGAGGAAAATTTGGCCGCGCGTGATCAACGCGACAGTCAGCGCGCGGCTGCTCCACTCATGATCGCGCTCGGAGCGAGGGTCATCAATAATTCAGAGCAAACCGTTGAAGAAACCAGCGGAATTATTATTGAGGAAGTGAAGCGGCAATTGAAACAATGATGATTCTCCATTTTCCATTTTCCATTCTCTGCTTCGGCTTCGACGCATGAATCTCAGTTATTTTTTCGGCTGGCTTTTTTTCCGCGCGCTGTTCGCGGTTTATTTTCGCTGGCGGGTTTTTCATCCGGAACGAGTTCCGCAAAAAGGCTCGGTCATTCTCGCCTCAAACCATGCCAGTTATTTGGATCCGCCGCTGGTGGGCGCCGGGCTAAAACGGGACATCAATTATCTGGCGCGCGAATCGCTTTTTCGTTTTCCGATGATTGGAAAACTTTTGCTCTCCTGGAATTCTGTTCCGGTCGATCGCGAAGGCGGCGGCGCGGCTGGTTTGCGGAAAATTCTGGAGCGTCTGCAAGCGGGCGGCGCGGTTATTTTATTTCCTGAAGGAACCCGCACGCGCGACGGAAAATCACAGCCCGCCCGTTCTGGAATCGGTTTAGCGGTGATTAAATCAACGGCGTCCGTTGTGCCGGTGCGCACTTTTGGAACTTTCGAAGCTTATGGCCGCCATCTGAAATTTCCGCGGCCGTATCGAGTGGCTGTAAAATATGGCGTGCCGATGTCTTTTGCGGAACTGCGCGCCGAAGCAAGAATTTGTTCCAAACTGCGGCTGAAAGAAATTTACCAACAAATCGCTGATGAGATCATGGCGGCGATTTCCCAACTGGAGCCTTGCGAAGACAAAACATCTTTTCCATAACCACAGAAATTTTTCGCGATGCTGTTCACAATCGCGCCGAGAATGGCCAGAATGATTATGCCCGGCAGCGCCAGCCAGTTGGGAATTTCCGCTGTCATTTTTGTTTTTGCAACAGTTCTCGAATGTCGCCGAGCCTGCTCACGATGAATAATAACAACCCAATCATTAAAAAAGTAATGGATCCGCCGAAAAAATAAAACTCGTTGGCCGACGTGGCATTGAAAAATCCACTTATCACACAGATCGCGGCAATAATAATACAAAGCCCGCCGATTCCACGAGAAACCGAGACACGCTTTTTTTCAATAACGAAAACCCGATCCGGCAATTGCGGAAGATATTTAAATAATTGCTCGAATGGATACCACCTGGAAGCGGCGCCGTAAGTGAAGTTAGCGCCAGGCACATAATTTTTATGCACACAACGCAAAATCATTTCTTCGCGCGTGAACGGACCTTCTTCCTCGCCATCGTTCAAAAGGTAAAATCTTCCACCATCCGCATACATTTCCGGCTCGGTTATCATGAAAGTTTCTTGGAAATTTTTTCTTGATAGGAATTTTGTTCCCGCTGTTTTTGGTCAGCAATGCTTTTCTCGTGTTGCTCGACTCCCTTTGGATCAGTATAGGTCAAGTGAATTGAATCACGCATTATCATAAGTTCAATGTTGGTTCCAAACTTTAAAAATTCACAATCTCTGTCTTTTTTTGAACTCCGAAAACCATATTTTTTTGTCAATGTCTCAATCAAAGCTTCGCGCCACTGCGATAAAGATTCATCTCGAAACAACATGAGTCCCTCAATTTCATAGATTTGTCTTTCTGGTAAAGAGGAAACGATAACATCGGTAAAGGGTTCCGTCGGGGATGGAATCGGAGTCTTGTATTCACCAAACCATGTTTGTCCGTTTGTCTCGATTTGATATTGAGTGGGCAATTTTTCGCCCAAGACAAAACCAAAAGCCCCCGTGGCCGTTTTCAGATTCGGGTCCTCACCGCGGCAACCGTAAAGGAATCTGCCCACAGTCACGGCGCCAATTAAAATAATCGCCAGAAGAAAAAAGAGAGAAAAACTTCGCTTCTTGGGTTTGGGAGGCATGAATTGCAAAGATGGATTGAATTGAACTCCGCATGTCGGGCAAATCAGCGTGGAATTTATCTGGCTTGCTGGAATTTCAATTTTCTGCCGGCAATTCGGACAGGAAATTTCAGCTTCTATAACACGCGGCTCTGGGGTCATTTTTTCTTTCCGGTTTTGTAAGGAACGCTGTCTTCGTTAAGTGAAATATTTTGCGGACGGAATTCAGGATAACGGTTAGAAATTTTTTTCGCCCGATCGGGTGCAACCGTTTTTTCTTTTGGAATATAAATTTGTTTGGTTCGCAAAAGATCAACCAGGCAATCCCGAATGAATTGGCTGCGCGGCATACATCCGCGTGCGCGGTCTATTTCCGCAAGAAAATCAAGGTCGCACCAAAAACCAACAAGCTGATGATTCTTATGTTCGCCCGGCATATTTAATCGTTTTAACACCCCAAAAAAATAAATCAAGAAAACTATTGACGGCGGGGTTATAATTTTTTCGCTCACAGTATTCGCATCACCCAGCATCGCATTGTAAAATAAATCATGCGTCCGTTAGACATTCAACAGATCGGCGATGAACTGGCCATCAAATGGGGGAGCGGCCAGGAAAGTTTTGTGCGGCTCGAAGTGTTGCGCCGACATTGTCCTTGCGCCGGCTGTCACGGGGAAATGGATATTCTGGGAAACGTTTACAAAAACGCTGAGAAACCTTTGCCGCCATCGGCCTTTCAATTAATTAAAATTGAAAATGTTGGCGATTATGCGATTCAACCGTTTTGGAAAGATGGCCATTCCACGGGAATTTTTTCTTTTGAATATTTGAAGCGTGTTTCTGATGCGAGCTAATCACCGCCGATTAATCCGTGCCCGCGGTGTATTGTTCCAAAGTTTTTTTCGCAATTAACAATCCAACTTCTTCAAGTTTTTGCCCGGCCTGACGATTGAGGCCGTGCGATTTTACATCTTCTGGTTGCGGCGAGTCGTGATCTCGGAAAACTGGATCGTGCCAGCCTTCAATATTCAAATCCGAATCGTACCCGGCGCGGAGCAACGCATGAACAATTTCCGCCCAGTTCGATTGGCCCAGGCCAGGAAAACGATGTTCGGCCACGCCCGGATGACAAATTCCGTACTGCTCCAACAGTGGTTTATTGATGAAAGCATCTTTGGCGTGAACATGAAAAATGCGGGATCCAAATTTTTGAATGTTAAGAATTGGATCAATAAATTGACAAATTAAATGGCTGGCATCCCATTCCAGACCGATGTTTTCGCAGCGCGTCGCGTTAAAAAATCGTTCCCACATGGCCGGTTGCGCGAGCATGTTGTAACCCATGATGGGCAAATGCCAGGCGCCTTGCGGGCAATGTTCAAAAGCGATGCGCACTCCGTTATCCGCCGCGAATTGCGCAATGGGAACCCAAAAAGAAATCAGTTGCGGCAAATAATTTTCAAACGATTTGTAAACTGGATTGCCGCCGCGCTCGTTGATTTCCGTTTCAATAATCGCGCCGGGAAAACCGCTCACCGTCTTGATTCCAATAT
>JALYXC010000258.1 GCA_030947315.1 Verrucomicrobiota bacterium
CGCTTGCGCGAAACAGAACTGGCTTTGGCGCGACTTGCTTGGAAACTGCCCGGCAGCATTGTCGGGCATTTTGAGAAAATGGAATCTGCATGTGTGGAAAGAGGTTTCGAACTGGACGCACGATTCCTCATGCGTTCTTTGATTTCAATTGCTACGAAACAAAGCCGGTTTCGCGATTTGAAAGCATTTTGGAAACGCCCCGCCGAAGAAATCGAAAGCGATTGGTCTCGGACAGAAAAAGGTCTTCGTCTTGCACTCGATTTCGTGGAAGGCAACATCAAGATTCCGGGTTCAGAATTTCTGCCATCACACTCCAGCTTAATTCCGCTCACCGTTGTTTTTTCGGAACGCCAATTTCTGAGCGGGGGTGAAGAACGTATTCTCAAACGTTGGTTTCTTTTAGCCAATTCCTTTTCACGCTACGTTGGAGCCATGGAAACAACCTTAAATCAAGATTTGAGTATTCTTGGAAACAAGTGCGAAAACTTATCCGCCCTGCTTGATCAGCTCTTACGAGATTTGCGCAGTGAGCCAAAAGTGAATGTTCAGGATTTGGAACGCGCTGGAACAAGCAGTCCGTTTTTCCCGCTCTCATATCTCGCTGTCCTGCGTGAAGACGCCACCGATTGGTTTCGAGGGATAAAACTTCGGCGCGAATCTTTCACGGACGACCAGCAAATTGAATATCATCACATTTTTCCCAAAAAACACCTGAACGCGATGGTATTGACCGTTACACTCGCGATGAATTCGCTAATCTTGCTTTTCTTGGACAACGGGCTAACCGGCGAATTCTTGCGCGCGAGCCGGCGGATTATCTTGCAGAAATAGCAGACCACGATCCCAAACGTCTCCAAGCCCAGTTTGTTCCTATGGATAGAGAGCTTTGGGAACTTGACCGCTTTCCAGATTTTCTAGCCGCCCGTCGAGTTTTATTGGCAGATGCGATGAACAAAGTTTTAGAAGGATAAGACGCGCCCTTTACCAATTTCCCATCCGATGTAATAAATGGCCATGAGCATCACGCTCGACATTCCAGGTGACAAAACAATTGCCAACTTGACTTTGCTTTTTTAGCGTGTGCGAATGAAATCCTTTTTCCACAGTCCATCGGTTCTATTGGCGTTTGCGTGTGCAACTTTAACAGTCATTGCCGCTGAAAAATCCTACGTCATCGCCGTCATTCCGAAGGGAACGACGCACGAATTTTGGAAATCAATTAACGCGGGCGCATTCAAAGCGCGCAATGAGTTGGCCGAAAAAGGAATTAAAGTTGACGTCATTTGGAAAGGGCCGTTGCGCGAAGATGATCGCGATCAGCAGATTCAAGTCGTGGAAAATTTCATGGCGCGACACGTCAGCGGAATCGTTCTCGCGCCGCTCGATTCGCAGGCGTTAGTCAAGCCGGTCAACAATGCCATGCTGGCCAAAGTTCCTGTGGTCATCATGGATTCCGGTTTAAAAACGGATAAATACGTGAGCTTCGTCGCGACGGATAATTTTAAAGGGGGCCAACTCGCGGGTGAACAAATGGGGAAAATTCTCAAAGGCAAAGGCAAGGTGATTTTGCTTCGGTATGCCGTTGGATCAAATAGCACGGAAGAACGCGAAGCTGGTTTTCTCGACGCGTTGAAAAAATTTCCAGATATAAAACTTATTTCTTCAGACCAACATGCCGGAGCTACGCGCGAGTTGGCCTATGCCGCGTCACAGAACTTGCTGAACCGTTTCGGGCGCGAAGTAGATGGAATTTTTGTGCCCTGTGAACCGCCTACTATTGCCATGACGAAAGCGTTACGCGACATCGGACGCGCCGGGGGCAAAGTAAAAGTGATCGGCTTCGACGCTGGTTCGCAGGAAGTCGCTGATTTAAAAAATGGCGATGTGCAAGCGCTCATTGTGCAGAATCCGGTGAAGATGGGTTATCTCGGCGTCATGACGATGGTGCAACATCTGCGCGGCGAACCCGTGGAGAAGCGCATTGATACCGGCGTCGTCGTCGTGACCAAAGAGAACATGGATAAACCTGAGATGAAGGAAATACTCTATCCGCCGTTGAAGAAATATTTGGGGGAATAGGAATGCAGAATTCTCCACTTCACGAAAAATTTAATTCCTTGGAATCGCAGCCACCACTTCAATCTGCCCATCCTCAAACAAGCAAAGGCGCAGTGGCTTCGTTAGCTATCGGAGTTTTTGTCATGTTTGGTCTCGGAGGCAGGATATGGTTATGCTTTTGCTGGCATGTTTATCGCGGTTGTTTATGGATTCATTATCTCTTCAGCTTTGGCAAAAATGAGAGAGAGTTCTCAGAGGGAACTTTGTTTAAAAAATTCAAGTAAGTTAGCGAGCGCTGTTTGGCTTTATGCAAAGGAGCATAACCATCAATTTCCGCCAGCAAAAAGTTGGTGCGATGCAATCAACGCCCATGTTTCTTCTGATAAAGGCTTCAAATGTCCGGCGGGAGATTCAAAGAAACCATGTCACTATGCCTTTAATTCAAAACTCGACGGTCTGATTACGACCAATGTTGATCCCAAAACAGTCATGCTTTTTGAAACGATTGGCGGCTGGAATGTAAATGGCGGTAAAGAGTTGATGATCCAAGTGC
>JALYXC010000325.1 GCA_030947315.1 Verrucomicrobiota bacterium
GCATCACCGCCTACGCCGAACGTTTGCTCAACGATTTAGAAGGCATTGATTGGAGCCATTCGCTTAAAGAAATGCAGCGGAATTGGATCGGGCGAAGTGAAGGCGCAGAAGTAAAATTCAAAATTCAAAATTCAAAATTCAAAATTACAGTTTTCACAACGCGACCAGACACTTTATTTGGCGCGACTTACATGGTGCTTTCGCCAGAACACGAATTGGTCAGCGAAATTACTGCGCCAGAACAAAAAGAGGCTGTCGAAAAGTATAAAGAGTTCGCTGCCGGAAAAAGCGATTTGGAACGAACAGAACTTGCGAAAGAAAAAACGGGCGTGTTCATCGGCGCGTTTGCCATCAATCCCGTCAACGGCGAAAAGATTCCAATCTGGATTGCCGATTACGTTCTGGCTACTTATGGCACCGGCGCAATTATGGCTGTTCCAGGACACGACGAACGCGATTTTGAGTTTGCAAAGAAATTTAATTTGGCAATCCGTCGAGTTGTAAATGCAGGAATGGTTAAACCTGACGGCTCAAAAGCGGAAAGCGGTTGGTCTTTCGGAGACGGCGAAGATTTGCTTTTTGGACTACCATTTTCAGACACAGGCATTGCCACCAATTCCGCCAATGCTGAAATTTCTCTCAACAGCCTTCCCACCGCCGAAGCTAAAAAGAAAATCACAGAATGGCTCGAAGAAAAAAATCTCGGCAAAAAAACGGTCAACTTCAAGTTGCGCGACTGGCTTTTCAGCCGACAACGTTATTGGGGCGAACCGTTTCCGATTATTTGGAAGCGCGACGTGGACGGAAATCTTTTTCACGAAGCGTTGCCCGAATCCGCTTTGCCAGTAATTCCGCCTGAACTCACCGATTACAAACCCGCGCCCCGTGAGGAGCCGCCGCTCGCTCGCGCCAAGGATTGGGTGAATCTGCCCGACGGCTCAACTCGCGAGACAAACACGATGCCGCAATGGGCGGGGAGTTGCTGGTATTATCTTCGTTACCTAGACACGCGGAATTCGCAAGGTTTCGTCGGCAACGATGCGGAAAATTATTGGATGGGTGTAGCGTCGGGCCTGCGGCCCGAAAAACCAGTGAAAGAATCAGCGCACAGCGCCGACGCTACACCGGGCGTTGACCTCTACGTCGGCGGAACCGAGCACGCCGTTCTTCATCTTCTTTACGCTCGTTTCTGGCACAAAGTTTTATTCGATCTTGGTCAGGTTTCCACGCCGGAACCGTTTTTCAAACTCGTCAATCAAGGACTCATCCTCGGCGAAGACGGCCAGAAGATGTCGAAGTCGCGCGGCAACGTCGTCAATCCCGACGATGTTTTAAAAGAATACGGCTCGGACGCGTTTCGTCTTTACGAAATGTTTATGGGTCCGCTCGAAATGGTTAAACCGTGGAACACCAATGGTGTTTCTGGCGTCTACAAATTTCTCGGTCGCGTCTGGCGTTTGTTCGTGGACGAAAAAAGTGAAACGGAATTTGAGCAGGCCGAAGCAGCCGCGGAGACACAGAGACGCGGAGAATTGCTGGAACAAATTCAACTGAGCGCTACGGTAAAAGACGTCGAGCCAACTACCGCCCAACTTAAAACACTCCATGCCTGCATCAAAAAAGTTACGGAAGATTTGGACGGCTTGCGTTTTAACACGGCCATTTCTGCGCTGATGGTTTTTGTCAATGACGCGATCGGGTGGGAAACAAAGCCGATTTCTGCGTTGCGCCATTTTCTAATCTTGCTCCAACCGTTCGCGCCGCATTTAAGTGAAGAACTTTTCGACAAACTCAATTCAAAAGTTAAAATTCAAAACGCGTCGCTTTCCTATCAACCTTGGCCCGCGTTTGATTCCGCGGTTTTGATCGAAGACACCTTGGAAATTCCCGTGCAAATTAATGGAAAACTGCGCGACCGGATTGTGGCCTCGGCCCAGGCTACACCCCAAGAAATTGAAGCCGCCGCGCTGGCGTCTGAAAAAATAAAATCTTTTATCGAGGGCAAGAGCATCAAGAAAATCATCGTCGTGCCGAATAAATTAGTGAACATTGCGGTCACCTGAATTTCAGATGAATTTGTTCAGCAACTATTTGACCAAACGCGAACAGCTTGTAATTTGCATTATCATTGCGCTATTATTATTGGGTCAAGCGGTGAAGGTCTATCGGACAGCCCAAGCCAAACCGGGCGCGACACGACAAACAAAATCTTAAAATGCACGAAATTAATTTTGAAGAAGTCCTCGAAAAAATCGTGACGCGCGATGCGCGTTATCATTCCGACGCTTATTTTTTTCTCCGGGAAGCGCTTGATCACACCCAAAAAATGATTTGCAAAGCGAACAAAAATCAAGTGCGCCATGTCAGCGGACAGGAATTGCTTTCCGGCATTCGCGAATATGCGTTGAAACAGTTTGGCCCGATGTCTCTCACTGTTTTGGAAGAATGGGGGATTCGGTCGCCGGAAGATTTTGGCAACATCGTTTTTAATATGGTGGAAAGTAATTTGCTGGCCAAAACCGAAAAGGACACTCGTGAAGATTTTAAAAAAGGCTACGATTTTGTGGAAACCTTTCGGAAACCATTTTTGCCCGTGAAAAAAACAAAAATGCCCGGCGCGGCCGAACCTATCCAGATTCACTCCACGCGAGGAACGAATAATCGTTAAACGGATCGTCTTTACTGGATTGCAAAATCTTGCGCGGGATTTATCCGGCGATGAAGTTGGCAAAGCTTTGCGCCAAACAGGCTCACATCGACATTACGTCAAAAAAGAGTTGCACCTCCGTTCCGATGCATCAGAGCTTGAAACCAAAGACCCATCAATCCATTCTCAAGCAGGCCAATCTTTCCATCCAAGAACTGAAAGATGCGCTTTAATTTTTGCTAATGAATTTTTTCCTCCAACACTCCGCCCTCGTTGACCTTTACGAAAAAGTAGCGGCTGGCGAGCGGATTTCCGATGCTGACGCGCTTCGTCTCTTTGAAACAAAAGATTTGAATGCGCTTGGCGCCATTGCCGATTTTGTTTGTCAGAAAAAAAATGGAAATCGCGCCAGCTATATCATTAATCGTTACATCAACTATTCAAATTACTGCATTCTCAGTTGCCAGTTCTGCGCGTTCGCCCGCAAGAAACGCGACGCCGATGGATTTCAATTGACCATCGAAGAAATCGTGCAAAAAGCGGGCGAAGCTTTAGCGCTCGGCATTACCGAATTGCACATCGTGGGCGGACTTCATCCATCACTGCCGTTTAGTTATTACACAGACATGTTGCGAGCGTTGAAAAAACTTGATGCGCGTTTGCAATTAAAATGTTTCACGGCAATTGAAATTCTGCATCTCGCCTGGCTCGCGAAAAAATCGGTGCGCGAAACGTTAATCGAATTGAAAAATTGCGGGCTCGATTCACTCACCGGCGGCGGCGCGGAAATTTTTCGCAAAGAAGTCAGGTCACAAATTGCCAAAGGAAAAGAATCTGCCGAAGAATACATTGACGTCCATCGCACCTGGCACCAACTCGGCGGACGCAGCACTTGCACGATGCTTTACGGGCACGTCGAGTCACTCGCCGATCGCGTGAATCATTTAAGTTACCTGCGAAATTTGCAGGATGAAACGCGCGGTTTCGTCGGCTTTGTTCCCCTGCCCTATCAGCCCGATAATAATTTAATCGAGGTCACACATGCGCCGACTGGTTTCGATTCATTGCGCACCATTGCGGTGAGCCGGATTTATTTGGATAACTTCGATCACATCACTGCGTACTGGGTCGGCTTGGGGTTAAAGCTCGCGCAAGTAGCGTTGAGTTATGGCGCGGATGATTTGCACGGCACTATCATCGAAGAAAAAATTTTCCACATGGCCGGCGCAACCTCCCCGCAACTGCAAACGGAAACCGAAATGGTCAAAGCCATTCGCGAAGCAGGCCGAACGCCAGTGCAACGAAATACTTTTTACGAGCCGATAAAAGTTGGGGAGTCATTGCCGATGATAACTAATGGAGGAGCGAATTCGGCCAACTCAAAATTGCTCGAAAAAAATTTAGCGACGGCGTGAAAACTCACTCCTTTGCGTTGGCAGCGATACCAGGAGGCAAAGAAAGAAAAATAACATGGCTCTCACACGCGAATATAAAGAGACGGTTATTCCCCGCATCCAGCGAGACAGGAAATTTGCGCGCGCTCTTTACACTGAGGCGCTCAACGTGCTGCTCGAAGGCGAGACCGAAGAGGGACTTTCGATGCTCCGCGATCTTGTTCACGCCGAAATTTCCTTCAAAGAACTGGCCCATTGGACCGGCCTGGGCGAAAAGGCCCTGCATCGGATGTTAAGTCGCCACGGCAATCCGACCACGCGCAATCTCTTCACCGTGACAAAAGTGATTCGCAAAAGTCTCTCCTTCAAACCACGGGTGGCTTTAGGCGCAAATTGATCAACGCCCTTCGCGACGCAGGAAGAATTTCGGCGCAACAAAATATTTTTCAAGCCGGTTAAAGTTCTTGCTTCGCAAAACATCTTTTATCTATATCTATTAGGAAACCAGTTCCGCCCCAATGGCTGTTAATTTTTATTTGCATCCGAAGTTGTGGCCAGGACGTTAATTAATGGGGGACCCCAAATGTTTTGGGGATAAATCCCGCCGTTAATCGAAAAAAACAAAACAAAAACAAAATTCTATGAATACAAAAACCATAACAGTTCCGTCGGCCTTCGGAAGAACAACCCGCCGTCAAGCGCTTAAAGGATTGGGCGCCGGGGCTTTGGGGCTGACTGCGCTAGGAATGTTTCCTTCCAAGGCTTTTGCAGCGCTGAGCACCGGAGACATAGGCATTCTCAACTTTGCCTTGAATCTCGAGTATCTGGAAGCGGAGTTTTATACCTACGCCACAACTGGCAAGGGCCTTGAGGCAGCGGGCATCGCAGTCGATGGACGTGGCACACCAGGAGGGGTCAACATCAAACCGAATCCACAGGTTCCTTTTTCGACGCCAGCGATTCAGCAGTACGCACAGGAAATTACCGCCGACGAACAGGCGCACGTTAAATACCTCCGGCGTGGACTTGGCGGCCTGGCAGTCGCACGACCGGCCATTGATCTGAAGGATAGTTTTACTGCTGCTGCGCAAGCGGCCGGGTTGATTGGCGCGGGAGACACATTTGATCCCTTTGCCAACGAACTTTCCTTTTTGCTCGCGGCTTTTATTTTTGAAGACGTGGGGGTGACCGCCTATACTGGGGCGGTGCAGTTGTTGAATAGCAAAGCCGTTCTTTTGGCGGCAGCGAGAATTATGGGCGCGGAAGCTTATCACGCTTCGAATATTCGAACGAAAATTTTTGAATACGGCGGCGACGCTCAAAACGCGGCGCAAAAAATTTCCGATCTGCGCGATGTTTTAAGCGGAGCTGGCGACGACGATCAAGGGGTTGTTCTTAATGGTGTGGCAAACATTATTCCGTTGAATGCGGACGGCCTTATTTCCTTCCGCACGGCGCGCCTGGTTTTGAACATTGTTTATTTTGGAGTAAATGCCGCCAAAGGCGGATTCTACCCTAACGGAATTAATGCCGGATAGTCGGGCACGGCGGTAAGCCAAAAGTAACCGCGTCTCACGGAACGAACTAAAAAACAACTCGTTTTACCGTTATTCCGCGCCAAACCGGGTACTTATAAGTATCCGGTTTTTCTACACTGAACTCATGTTATCAAAACTGACGACAGCGGCATGTCCCATCGGCTAGCGTTTTTCATGACAAATATTTTCCACTCCAGATATTGCAGGTCTCTTACGATTTTTATTTTCCTGATTTGTTTGGTTTTGATCGGGTGTAGTTCGGTTCAACGAATTGGGATTGCTCTACTTTATAAAAAAACAACTCTGCCGAAAAATCAGATAATACAAAATATTTCCTACCATGGGGCCGGTTCCGAACCAAAACATCGGCTCGATCTTTTTCTCCCAAAAGGAACGAACTGGCCAGTCTTGGTTTTTGTTCATGGCGGAGGATGGACCAGCGGTGACAAGGATCTGCGGGTCGGCAGTGCCGATATTTATGGCAACATTGGCCGCTTCTATGCTTCACGCGGCCTCGGCGTCGCAATTATTAATTACCGACTCCAGCCTCGAGTAAATTGGCGCGAACAGGTGCAGGATGTTGCGAAAGCAGTCGCCTGGGTTCACGCAAATATTGCAAAGCATGGCGGCAATTCTCAAAAGATTTTCCTCGCCGGACATTCCGCAGGCGCTCAATTAATTTCCCATCTTGCTCTTAACTCGAAGTGGTTGACCGAAGCAGGGGTAGACGAAAAAGTAATTTCCGGCGTCATCTCTATCAGCGGCGCTGCTCTGGATTTAACAGATGAAGAAACGTATCGGCTTGGCGAAAATCGTGATTATTACGCGAGCCGTTTTAACGACTCGCATAAGTGGAAGCAGGACGCGTCGCCTGTCTCATACATTCAAACTTCCTCGCCGCCATTTCTTATTTTATTTGGTGGGAGCGAAAAGACATCCTTGAAACGTCAATCGTATTTGCTCCACACGGCATTGTCCGCGGCCCATATTAAAAATCAAATCCTCGCCGTTCCCGGTCAAAGTCATTCGCGAATTGTTTTGACCTTAAGTCGCGACGACAAGACTTCAGGGCCTTCAATATTAAACTTTATCAAGGAGCATTCCCAGAAACGGCGTTAATTTGAAATTACCATCCACGTTGACCGTTCTGAGAAATCGCGATACATTTGCTCTAATGAATTTCGGCATTTTATTCGAGAGGGTTGAGGACAAAAATTTTTCAGCGGGATATTTTTATGCTCATATTCCCAGTCTGGGTTTGACTACGCACGGTTTGGGAATTGAAGGTGCCCGACAAGCTGCTTCCGATTTAGCGTGTCTGTGGCTCACCGAAAAAAAAGCAAACGGCGAATCGGTCTCCTCTTCATCCGAAATTCTTTTTTCCACCCTCGACGTTCCTGACGATGCCTTACAAAGCGCATGAGGTGCTCAAAAAATTGCAGCGAGCGGGATTCGTCATCAAACGCCAATCGGGTTCTCACGTCATCTTGCGGCATAGCGATGGACGACAAACTTACGTTGCCATGCACCCCGGCGATATTCCGACCGGAACCTTTCGCGCTATCTTAAAACAAGCCGGCTTTGGCCAAGAAGAATTTCGTAACTTGTAGTTTTCATGAATTCATCTGTGGAAATTTCCAACCCCGATATGGCGCTGCTCGAAACGACGAAAAAAATCGCGCAATGTTTTGGACGCGAAACGCGACGCGGCTTTGATCGGCGCGAAAGTGATTTGGAAAATTCTCTCACGCCTTTTCGCGTCGGTTCGGTGCCGTATCTGAATGCCGTTCCTCTCACGCGCGGCCTCGAAGATCAAATTATTTTTCTTCCGCCCTCTGTACTGGCCGAAAAACTTCGTCGCGACGAACTCGACGCCGCGCTCGTCAGCGTGACGGAAATTCTGTTTAATGATCTCTATGATATTCTTGACGGAATTGCCGTCGCTTCTTTAGGCGAAGTAAAAAGCGTTTTTCTTGCGCACAAAAACCCTTTGCAAGAAATTCGCGAAATCTTTTGCGATACCGCCTCTTTGACCAGTATTTATTTGTTGAAAGTTTTGCTGGCAGAAAAAAATCTTAAACCGGAATTTAAGCCGCTGATGGATTATTCTTCCGCAAAAAGTCTGGACAATGTTTTGCTTATTGGTGATCGCGCCATTGATTTTCTGCGCGCTCCCTATCAACACAAAATTTTGGATCTAGGCGCGGCCTGGTTTGATTTGACCCAACTTCCTTTTGTTTATGCGGTTTGGGCGCTGCGGCGGGGCATTGTGAATGCCCGGCTTCGCCGCCAGCTTCGCGCCGCCAAAACTTTCGGCCTCAACACGCTCGACCTTATCATTCGAAATCGCACAGAATTCGATTATAAATTCCGCAAAAATTATTTGGGCAAGCATATTCAATTCCATCTTGGGCCAGAGAAAAAACGCGGTTTGACAAAATTTATTGAGCTATTGCGCAAACATGATTTCGGTCCCATCCACGAGCCGCGGTTTGTTAATTGAGGCGCGGCAGAGTCAATACACGTCTCGATTTCAAAGGTTCGCTTTCATGCTACCAATATTTGCCGGAAAACTTCCTGCGGAAATATTTTTAGCGCGGCGATAAAAATATTTGTGTCAGTTTTCTTTGACGTAACGGGAAATGTCATTGTGATTTCCGGCCGTGGCAAGCCAAACCTCTCCTTCATAGAGATAAAAAAGAACCCGCATTTGCAAGCCGGCGCGGCACTCCAGATATTTTCCAACCGAGCGGATGCTGATACCGGAGTGGAGGTGAGGTTTTCCGATGGACTCAGGAAATTTGGCAATCGCATTTTTCACAACGGATTGCTGTTGGGCCGTCAATTTTTTGAAGGCGCGGTCAAAGGACGGCTTGGCAAAAATTTTCACGGTTTCCACTCCCGCAACTTGCGGGCTTTTTTCAGCAGTTTAGTTTCGGCCAAATCTTTCTGAAAACGTTTTTCTACTTGAGCAGGCGTCACGTTGTATTCCTGAAACGGGTTGTTTTGCGTAAAGAAATAATTCCAGGCCGCTTCCTGAATGGCGGCGGAAAAATCTTTAAAGCGGCCTGATGTAATTTGCGCGTCAATCATTTCGCTGACTGGCTGGGTTAAAGTAACATGGTGGTTTTTCATAATACATATCATGCCATGATACGTAGCGGAGTGTCAATTTTGTTAGATTTGCCTGATCTAGCGGAATCTCCCGTCAGCGGGCCAGTGATTTGTTCCACCCAAGCTTGCCGCGTTAATAATTGTGTTTAATGTTTTGCGATGGTTTACGACGCATCGCTTGACGAGTTACTCGGAAAAGTTTGGAGCGGGAAACGAATTAATTCAGCCGAGGCATTGCGGCTTTATCATTTACCACTCGAAGAAATTGGCGCGCTGGCTGATCGTCGTCGGCAACTCGCCAAAGCGAACGCCTACGAAAATCGCGGGAATGAAATCATTACTTACATTGTGGACCGCAACATCAATTACACCAATGTTTGCAATGTCTATTGCAAGTTCTGCGCTTTCTATCGCGTCGAAAAAGATGACGATGCTTACGTTATCACGCATGACGAAATTGATAAAAAAATTGAGGAAACCATCGCTCTCGGCGGCACACAAATTCTGATGCAGGGCGGACATCATCCAAAACTTTCGTTGCAGTGGTATCTCGATTTGCTTTCGCACATCAAAGAGAAATTTCCCCAAATAAATATTCACGGATTCAGCCCAAGCGAGTTCATTCATTTTCGCGAAGTTTTTAATTTGGCGCTCGAAGAAATTATTTCGCAATTTGTCAAAGCGGGCCTCGGCTCGATTCCCGGCGGGGGCGGAGAAATTTTAGTGGATCGAGTTCGGAAAAAAATTTCGCCACTCAAAGCGATGAGCGATGACTGGCTCGAAGTGATGGACGTGGCGCATCGCGTCGGTCTCGCTTCCACGGCGACGATGATGTTTGGCCATGTTGAAACTGTTGAGGAACGAATTGAACATTTGGAACGAGTCCGCGCGCAGCAGGACAAATCGAAGGGATTTACCGCGTTCATTGCGTGGACGTTTCAATCTGAAA
This sequence comes from Verrucomicrobiota bacterium, assembly GCA_030947315.1. Taxonomy (GTDB): domain Bacteria; phylum Verrucomicrobiota; class Verrucomicrobiia; order Limisphaerales; family CANJXF01; genus JALYXC01. The sequence continues at coordinate 9,643 of JALYXC010000325.1, forward strand.
ATACCAAACTAAAAGCGCCCACTGTCGGCGCGCATGAATATTTAAGAACGCAAGCGCTCAGCCGAATTTATCTCGATAATATTCCCAACATCCAAAGTTCGTGGGTCACGCAAGGTTTGGAAATCGGCCAGGTCGCGCTGAAATTTGGGGCAAACGATTTGGGCAGCATTATGATTGAAGAAAATGTCGTTTCACAGGCTGGCACAACGTTCCGAATGGGTGTCGCCGATATGCAGCGACTGATTCAAGAACTCGGCTACGAACCGCGCCAAAGGGATAATTGGTATCGAATTTTAAATTAAAATTACGCCGTTTTTCGCGCTTCCAAATATTTTTTCCGCCAGTCAGCGCGAGAAATTTTTCCGCGTGAATTTGCCTGCAACGATTCCACAAACCACCATTCCCGCGGAACCTGCCACGCCGGAATTTTTGAGAGAAGAAATTGTTTCAACTGCTCCGGTTTGATCGGGCTTTTTCCCGCCACACAGCCAACCATCGTTTCTGTTCGCTCCGCATTTGGAATTCCGAAAACCAGACATTCACGCACTTCAGGATGAGTCAGCAAAATGCGTTCGATTGTTTCGGGAGAAACTTTTCTGCCGGCAAGATTGATTTGATCACTGACGCGTCCTTTTAAAAAAACCTGGTCATTTTTTATTTCAACCAAATCGCTGCTGCGATAGCAACCATTAGCAAGATTTTCATCCGCTTCGGGCCAATAGGTTTCGCCAACGTTGCGCCCACGAACTTCCAGACAATCATTTTCTCCTTTTGTTAATTGAACATTTCTCATGGGCGCGCCGACATAATCCGCGTCCGTGCGCGGTTTCTGCGTTCTGTCAAAAGCAATTCCGCCACATTCCGTCGCGCCATAAAAATTATGAATTTTGAGATTTGATTTTTCGAAAATATCTTTTTCTAAATCGAGATGAAGCGGCGCACCCGCGGAAATGGCGAGCCGGATATTTTTTGAAATGGCCTTCGCTTCGTGCCACGCGCGCCACAAGGCAGGAACTGCGGCCAATGTAATCGCGGGAAATTTCTCCGCCGCACTCAACACGGTTTGCGGAAAGGGCGCTTCCAGAAGAATGAGCGGAATTCCTTGCAGCAATAACGGCAAAATCAAATTTGAAAAACCATACGAATGCGCCAAAGAAATCACACCAAGGTTCGGGCAATCCATTCGCAAACCCATCGTCGCCACAATATTTTCTGCGTCGGCGGCGAGTTGCTCGGCGGTAAAAGCGACGACGCGCGGACGGCCGGTCGTCGCGGAAGTCATTTTAAAATGAACGTAATTTTTCGGCAGCGCAAAAAATGACAGCGGCGTTTGTCCGGCTTCGAGGGGGCAAACAATCCGGCGGAATTTCCAGCCTCGCAAAACGGCGACGACAAATTCAGCGGAGCTTCCTTGCGGGAAAATTATTTCTTCATCGGGCCACGACAGTTTTTCCGCCTCTTCCGCCAGTTGAAAAAAAGTCCATTGCTGGCCGCTGGAAAAATCGCTCAGAGCAATTTCATTTTTATTTTCCTGCGCCACTTCGCGCCAGCGTTCGTAAAGCATTGGCAGTTTGGTAGCTTAACGATAGCTTCTCTCGCAAGCATGATTAAATTGTCCGTAGCCAAAGTAAAAACTCGAATTCAAATTGCCTTTGGGTTGTTGCTGACGCTGCTTGGGACGAGTTGCGCCACTGCCCAAATCACGCCGGCTCGCTCAGGGCCATTTTCTTTTGCGCAAGACACGTTTGCTTTTTCGAACGAATTGGTTTGGGAATATTTTTTCGATGAAAATGGAAAATGGGCCAACAAACGACGCGAACCAAAACCGGATTACACGCATCATTGTTTTGTAGTGGCCCGTTCCGCGCGGCAATTTTTTCAGAATGCGAGATTTGATCCGAATCAGCCGACGACCGACGACGAAACCTACCAAAAATTGATCCGTAAAGTGGTTTCTATTCCGCCGCGAAAAAATCTGGATGAAAAAAATAAAATTATTATTCCGGGTTACGCGAATCTGCGCGAGTTCAGTCAAGCGCAGGAAAAATTGTTGAAAGAAAATTGCGGCGCCGCAACCCAAAGTTATTTTCAACGCGGCCATTGGCGAATCATGTTGCCCTTCACAAAACGACAGAATGAAAAGATGGCGCGGCAATTATTGAATTCCATTGAACAGAATCGGCCGCCGATCGTGCATCTGGTTCGATTTCCGCAACTAACCATCAATCATGCGGTGATTTTTTTTGGCGCGACCAAAACCAAAAACAGCATTCAATTTTCAGTTTACGATCCGAACAAACCGGACAAGCCGGCCACGCTCCATTTTGATCGAAAAAGTAAAACGTTTAATTTTCCTTCCAACGATTATTTCATCGGCGGGAAAGTCAATGTGTACGAAATTTATCATTCGCTTTTATTTTGATGCCAAAGCCGACTGACATTTCCTGCATTCGTGGCGACGTTTTATTTTCTCCCGATTCAGACTCGCGTGCCGCTGAAATTTGGAACGAAAACGGCCCCTTACGTCACCTGCGCGCTAGCGTGTATTCGGGAAAAAGCCAAAATAAAATTGCCGACGGCTGAGGTGAAACGCCTTTGAGCGCACAATGGGTTTGACCGAGCAATTTGTATTTGCCGGTTTCAATATTGAGCAGAGTCTTTTTAAAAAATAGTTCTGGACAACACTAAAATGAAGATTTAGCGTCCAAACCATGAACCGTGATATATGACAATTTTGTCGCTCAATTGAATGTTGGGAATAGAATGTTGGGCGTTGCTCGAACGCTCACTTTTCAATAAGCAAAACCACAACCCGAACCAAAATATGAACAACAACCAAAATAACCAAAATATGAAACGAGCAAGCATCCTTGTCCTCCTCTTGGCCGCGCTTTCGCTGACGAGCGTTAGTTCGGCCAACACCTCGTTCGAGACCGACGCGACATGGCAAATTTCACTTAACAGTGGAGTAAGCTTCGGTCC
>JALYXC010000174.1 GCA_030947315.1 Verrucomicrobiota bacterium
GGCATTGGAACTTGAAACTACCCGCAGGCTCGATGAAGAACGTGGAAAAATTCAGGAAGAAGCGAAGCGTAAAGCCGCCGAGGAACAGCATTTCAAAATGTGCGAGAAGGACAAACAACTCACCGACTTGCAAAAGCAAATTGAAATTTTAAAACAAAAAGCCGAGCAAGGTTCGCAGCAATCGCAGGGCGAAGTTTTGGAACTGGAATTTGAATCGTTGTTGCGCGAGAAATTTCCGCACGACGAAATTGTTGCGGTTTCCACTGGCACGCGCGGCGCAGACGTTTTGCAAAAAGTGCGGACCGGAACCAGCATTGAGTGCGGCAGCATCATTTGGGAAACCAAACGGACGCGCAAGTGGAGCAACGGCTGGGTCGCAAAACTGAAGGACGACCAACGCGCCAATCGCGCCGACATCGCCGTGCTGCTGACGACCGCGCTGCCGGATTGCGTGAAAAATTTCGCGGCGCATGAAGGGATTTGGGTGACGGATTTCGCGTGCGGACTCGGGCTGGCGGCGGCGTTGCGACAAGGTTTAATCAGTCTCGGCAATGCGCATCGCGCTGAATCCGGCAAGAACGAAAAAATGGCAGTGCTTTACAATTATTTGTCCGGCACAGAATTCCGCCAAAAAACTGAAGCCATCCTCGAAATTTTTGTGGCGATGAAAACCGATTTGGATTCCGAGAAACGCGCGATGACGAAAATCTGGGCCAAGCGCGAAAAGCAACTCGAACAGGTTATCCAGAATACCAGCCTGATGTATGGCAACATGCAAGGCATCATCGGCCAGGCGGCGTTGCCGGAGATTAAGATTTTGGAATTGGGAGAATAATTCTCAGCGAATGCCCGCATTTCGCATCGAAAATGGGTGGAACGGGCGACCCGCCCGTTTCGAGCGGCGACTCGCCGCTCGGAATGAAGGACGCTCCAAAACACTCTGCCAGTCTCAATCTATTATCAATCGTCTCTCCGTTCCGTCCGGCCAGTGGCCGAACGGAACAGGCGAGTCGCCTGTGCTACCTAATGCTGGTGAGAAATGCGAGGAGCGGGTGTTGGAGAAATAATGCCGCGTTCTCACGAACGCAGCCACAAATCTCCGTTGCAACGTTTTGCTGCTTCGCTACTCTTTTCCGCGTCAGAAAAACTGAATAGAAAAATTATCGACTAAACTTTTTATAAAATAATCTGCGTAGCTTCGGCTACGGGCTGCCTCGAAAACCACGAATTTTCCAAGCCCGCACAGAAACCGACCGAGCACGCGCCCAATGGGCGCGGCTTGGCGTATCTTCTGTGCAAGGCGCTTCGTGGTGCCTCGAGGCAGGGTGCGTTAGGTTCGCGCCTTTTCTTTTTTAGATTTCCCGTCAGTTCGCAGTTGCGCTCGTGCGCAATGTCATCCGACCTGACCTTCATCACTAATGAGTCCGGCAAAAGCCTGCGAGACCGCTTCGGCGTCCTGCTCGGTGATGACACGCGCCTCTTTGATTGTCTGGTCGGCTATTTTTTCATCAGCGGTTTCCACAAACTTCATCCCGCGCTCACGAAGACTGAAAAGATTCGGATTCTCATCGGCATCAAGACCGACGGCGCGGCTTACGAATTGATCCAAACGGCGAAAGAACAACAGGAGTTTGTTTTGGAATCTCACGCCCAAGTCAGGGAGCGTGTGCCGGGCGAAATTCTGGGCGAACTCCAAAAGTCCGGCGACAGTTCGGACATTGAAGATGGCGTCCGCAAATTCGTTGAGTGGATTAAATCCGGCAAGTTGGAAGTCCGCGCTTATCCGTCGGAGCGTTTGCACGCAAAGCTCTACATCATGACGTTCCACGAGGGCGACCGGGACAAAGGCCGCGTCATCACCGGTTCGAGTAACTTCACCGAAGCGGGCTTGCAGAACAATCTCGAATTCAATGTCGAGTTGAAGAACCGTTCCGACTACGACTTCGCGCTCCAGAAGTTCAACGAGCTTTGGGCCAAGTCCGTGGACGTGACCAAGGATTACGTCACGACCATCGAGGTCAAATCCCCATTCGCACAGTTCACGCCCTACGAACTCTACCTGAAATTTCTTTACGAGTATTTCCGTGGCGAACTCAACTTGCCCGACGAAATCGAAGACATGTATCTGCCGACGGGCTTTAAGAAACTGAAATATCAGGAAGAGGCCGTGCTGAACGCGCGCAAAGTTCTCGATGAATACGGCGGCGCCTTTCTGTCCGACGTGGTTGGCTTGGGCAAAACTTTCATGTCCGCGTTGCTCGCGCAGCAGTTGAACGAACCTTGCCTCGTTATCGCGCCGCCGCACCTGCTCGACGAACACAATCCCGGCTCGTGGCCGAACGTCTTCCGCGAATTCGGCGTGCGCGGCTATCTGTGCGAGTCCCTCGGCAGACTGGAATCGCTGCTGGATCGTGACCTCCAAAAATTCACCACCGTCTTCATTGACGAGTCGCATCGCTTCCGCACCGAGGACACGCAGAGTTACGAACTGCTCGCGCAGATTTGTCGCAGCGGTAAGAAATGGATGCGCGTTGTTCTCGTTTCCGCCACGCCGCTCAACAACACGACCCGACCTTTTCGAGCGCATCAAACGCCTGCCCAAGAAAGCCCGCTCCACGCGGACAATCCCCGCTTCTTCCTCCCTCTCCCCTAGCGGGGGTGAGGGGGCGGTTTCAAGTGAGGGGCTTGTTCAAAACTTTCCCGCGCTGCTCTCCTACTTCCGACAAGGCAAGCTCGATAAGTTTTTTCTTTGTGCTTCCGGCAAACATCCGATTGCCGAACTGGACTTCATGTCCGCCGCAAAAATTTTGTAGCCCGCCGACCCCAAAGAAGCCCGCCAGTCCGTCCCGCGCGAATTCTATGATTTGCTCGACAAAAATAAAACCGCGTTCGTCACCGCCACCACCGCCGAAGCTGAGCAAGCCGAGTCAACGCATCGCGGCGACCGCAATGCCGCCTACATCTTAAAACGCCTCAAACCAAAAGAGATTCGCCGTTGCCAGCAATTCACGGAAGACGACGAGGAATTTATCAGCAAAGTCATTCGACTGATCGAGGAAGGCTCACTACCCAAACGGACGGCCAAGGAACTCGCCGCAAAATTGAAGGACGAAATCCAGCCGCTCAAAGTCCTTGGGATTCTGCGCCATGATCTTATACGCGAATTGTTCCAGGCCAGTCCGGCCTCGCACGCGAGTCAGGCGCTTGCGCCGCGTGAAGTCATCCTTTCGTCATTCCTTATGAACCACCATGAAGCCTGAACAAGCACGCGATCTCGTTGCTGAAACCTTTCCCAAAGCTTTCGACAAGGTTCGCTTCCACCAGTTTGCCAAAGAACTCCTGAACGGCTTCAACGAGGACAAATCCGCGCCGATGGCCGTGCCGGACGCGTTTGCGCCACACGTCCGCAGTTGCGCCCGTCTCGGCACTTACGAATCTCCCGACGGCGAACTCGCCGACGTGTTGATC
>JALYXC010000375.1 GCA_030947315.1 Verrucomicrobiota bacterium
GCGTATCCGGAGGCAGAAATCTGGGTCGCCTTGCGAAAGAATTGCGAAGGAATTCTGCAAGGTTGTCCGGCCATTGATCGGATTGTCACCCTGGCAGCGCCTTTTCGAGAGAAGCGGGAATACCTGAATGGCTTGCGTGAATTCAAACTGATCTGTCAATTGCGATTAAAAAAATTCGATTACCTTTTTGAGCTGGGCGATGGGCATCGCGCCCGATTGTTCAGCGTACTGGTCGGCGCAAAAAAACTTTATTCAGTCCGCCCGGCAACTCCGTTGAAGGCGTTTTGGCGACGGCGATTCCACGGCATTTCTAATTTCGAGTGGGAAAATCGGCATCGCGTGGAAAAAGATTTTCGCACCGTCGCTCAATTTTTAAAATTGCCGGATGAAATTCCGCCGTTAATTTTTGAGCGCAACAAAATAGAACCGTGGTTGCCCGCCGCAGGATTGGAAGATTTTGCCGTAATTCATCCAGGGACCCGCGAACCTTACAAACGCTGGCCGAAAGAAAACTGGCTGGAAGTGGGGCGCTATTTACTCACTTGCTTTAAAAATATCGTGATTAGCGCCGGGCCTTTTGCGCAGGAAATCGAGGAAGCCGAATGGTTAGAGAAAAATTTGGGCGCAGCCGCTTTGAATACCGCGGGGAAAACGAGTTGGGCGCAACTGGCCGACCTGCTTTATCGCGCGAAATTATTTGTGGGCGTTGACACCGCGGCGATGCATCTGGCGGCCGCATGCCAATGTCCCGTCGTCGCGATTTTTGGGCCTTCGATTGAAAAAAACTGGCATCCGTGGCAATCGCATTATCGAATCGTTTCCGACCCGAACTTCAAACACGAAAAAAACGAATCATGGCACAATCGCAGAATAGAAAAAGTTCTGGTGGAGGATGTCATCAAGCAGTGCGAAGAATTCGTCGGCAAAAAATGAAAAAATTATCCGGCGTTCTCCAGCGGTTGGGCAGAAATTTCCAACATGCGCTCAATCGGCTGGCGAGCGCGACGAATTATTTCTTCCGGCAATTCAATGCGCGGCGACACATCCGCCATGCAATCGTAAAGTTTTTCCAGCGTGTTCATTTTCATGAATTTGCATTCGTTGCACCGGCAATTTTCCGTGGGCGCGGGAATAAAAATTTTATCCGGACATTCTTTCCGCAAGCGATGAATCATCCCGGCTTCTGTGGCGATGATGATTTCTTTGGCGGGAGTTCGTTTGCAAAAATCCACCATTTTTTCTGTGGAACAAATTTCATCGGCCAACATCCGAACCGCTTTGGTGCATTCAGGATGCGCGACAATCGGCGCGTCGGGAAATTCGCGGCGAATTTTCGTAATGCTGGCGTGAGTGAATTCGACATGTGCGTAACAATTGCCGCGCCACAAAGTCATCGGACGACCCGTTTGCTCCATGACCCACGCGCCGAGATTTTCGTCCGGCACAAAAAGTAAGTCGCGTTCTGTCGGCGACGCATTGACGATTTTTACCGCGTTGCCGCTCGTGCAAATCACATCGCTCAATGCCTTCACTTCCGCGCTGCAATTGATGTAAGTGACGGTGTAAAAATTTGGATTCGTCTCCTGCAAGGCTTTCAATTTTGGCGCAGGACAACTCGCTTCCAGCGAACAGCCGGCATCTTTATCCGGCAAAATAACAATTTTATTTGGATTTAAAATTTTCGCCGTTTCCGCCATGAAATGAACACCGCAGAAAACAATCACGTCCGCATTTGTCTTCGCCGCCTGCTGCGAGAGACCGAGGGAATCGCCCACAAAATCGGCCACGTCTTGAATTTCTGGCACTTGATAATTGTGCGCGAGAATAATGGCGTTCAATTTTTTCTTGAGTGCTAAAATTTCGCGTGAAAGTGAATCCAATTTTTCCGACGGCAACGGTATTCGCGTCACGAAATCGAGTCCGACACGCGGCTGAATTTCTGTCAAATCAATCATCGCAAAACAATTTAGCTTTCAAAAATGCGCACGGCAAATGTTTGGTTTTGCAACTCGCGGCAGGATGCCGCAAAATCTGCACGCCAGATGCGTGCGCTACGCGTGTAGCGCCGGCTTCCCAGCCTTCCGGTTCCGCGGCATCCTGCCGTGAGTTCCTCAACGGAATCTTGCCGACTACTTTCGCCCTCGCTATGATTTTGCGCATGAAAAATATTTTGCTTTTCCTGATGCTTTTTTCGCTAAGCCAAATTTCGCGCGCGCAGCCGACTAATTCATTTCCGCTTTGGCCGGAAGGCGCGCCCGGCGCTCTTGGAAAAACCGACAAAGATATCCCAACGCTGACGCCTTTTTTTCCAAAGACGGAAAGAGCTACTGGCGCGG
>JALYXC010000387.1 GCA_030947315.1 Verrucomicrobiota bacterium
GGCTTGCAATTCATTTTGTCGTAAATTGGAAATCGTTTCCACCACACTTTTTTTAGCATCGCTGAGTAATTCATCTGAGCGCGCCGGAATTTTCCCAGCGCGATAACGCTTGAGCATCGAAAGCGAACGATTCACCAGGTTGCCCAAACCGTTGGCGAGTTCGGCTTGATAACGCGATCGAAAACTCGCGTCGGTCCAGTTTCCATCCGGCCCAATCGCCAGTTCGCGCACGACATAAAAACGAAAAGCATCCAGGCCCCATTCCTCAATCACCGCAATCGGATCAACCACGACGCCGGTGCTCTTGCTGATTTTTTGTCCGTCTTTTTGCCACCAGCCGTGAACGAGAAGTTGTTTCGGCAAAGGAAGATTCATCGCTTTCAACATGATCGGCCAATAGACGGCGTGAAATTTCAAAATGTCTTTGCCAATGACATGAAGAGCAGCCGGCCATAAATTTAATTTTGAATTTTGAGTTTTGAATTTTGAGTTCGAAACATTGATCGTTGATAAAACTAATTCGTCACCGTGCGCGGCGGGGACGCTGATGTAATTCACGAGCGCATCGAACCAAACATACGTGACATAATTTTGGTCGAACGGCAGCGGAATGCCCCACTGGAGCCGCGCCACGGGACGGCTGATGCACAAATCTTCCAGCGTATTATTTTTCAGAAAGCCGAGAATCTCGTTGCGGCGGGAATTGGGCTGAATAAAATCGGGATGGACTTCGATATAATCAATTAACCACTGCTGTTGATCCTTCAATTTGAAATAATAATTTTCCTCTTCCAACTCCACCACCTGGCCCAAGCTCGGATCGAAACTGCCGTCGGGCAAACGATCTTTCTCAGTGAGAAATGTTTCCGCGCTGGTCGAATAAAAACCTCGGTAAATCGCTTTGTAAAAATGTCCTTCCGCATTGAGTTTGGTAAGAATTGCTTGCACAATTTCCTGATGGCGCGGTTCGGTGGTGCGGACAAAATCGTTATTGGTCAAGCCGAGTTTGCGCGCGAAACTTTTCCAGCTTTCCGCCAGTTCATCGCAATAAATCTGCGGCGGTTTTCCTGCGGCGGCGGCGGCCTGCTGCACTTTTTGTCCGTGCTCATCAAGGCCGGTCAGGAAGAAAACTTCTTCGCCAAGACTGCGATGAGCGCGGGCAATGACGTCGGTAATAATTTTTTCGTAAGCATGGCCGAGATGCGGCTGGCCGTTGACATAATCAATCGCAGTCGTCAAATAAAAGCAGTTACTCATCGCGCGAGACTGTGGCGAAGGAACGCGAACTTGGCAATGGCTTCACGAACGAATGTCACTAGAATGCTTACATGAATTTGGATGAAGTTCAGCGTCTCGCGCAGGAACAATTCGCGCGGCAAAGTCATCGTTACGGACAGGGCCATATCTTGGAAAAAATGGATGACGTGTGCGACGCCATGGGAAAGTTTTCCTTGCCGAAAAACGCCAAAGTGCTCGATGTCGCGACCGGCGCGGGTCACACCGGATTATTTTTGGCGGCGCAAGGCTGCGAGGTGACCCTCGCCGACATTGCGCAACCGATGCTTGCACGCGCCGCGCAAGCCGCTGCCAAACGTAGTCTTTCGGTGCAAACCCGTCAGCATGCCGCAGAGGAATTTCCCTACGACAACGAAAGCTTCGACCTCGTGACCTGTCGCGTTGCCGCGCACCACTTTAGTTCGCCCGAAAAATTTATGGCGGAAACAGCGCGGGTGTTAAAATGCGGCGGGCATTTTCTTGCCATTGATGGAACGGTCCAGGATGACCAATTCGAAGCTGAAGAATGGGCGCACTCCCTCGAAAAATTCCGCGATCCGAGTCATCATCGTTTTCTCACACCAAATCGGTGGCGAAAACTTTGCGAAAAAAATCGTCTCGCGGTTCGCGCATTAAAGTTGGTTTTCTTCAAGCAGCCGGATTTAAACTGGTATTTTGACACAGCGGCCACTTCGGCGGAAAACCGCAAGAAAGTTTTGGAACTTATCGCCAATGCTCCCGCTTCCGCGCGAAAACTTTTCAGTCTCAGCGAAGAAGATGGAAAAATTGTCTGGTGGTGGCAGCGCATGACTTTGATTGCGCAGAAATCACTTTAGTCAGTTTGGCTAAACTGCTAGAAAGTGCGCATGGCAGCAAAACTCACAATCGGTTTTCTTGGCGCCGGAAAAATGGCGACGGCTCTGGCTCAAGGTTTTGTCCACGCCGGCTTGGTCAGAGCCAACCAACTCATCGGCAGCGATCCGATGGAGGCGGCGCGAAAATCTTTTTCACAGGAAACCGGCGCGAAAATTGCAAACTCAAATCGAGACGTTTTAAAATTCTCGAATGTTTTAATTTTAGCGGTGAAGCCGGGAAATGTGTCGGAATTATTGACGGAAATTCGGAGTGATTTTTCTGAAAAACATTTGCTCGTTTCCATCGCTGCGGGCGTGCCAATTTCCAAACTGGAAAATGGTTTGAACGAAAAAGCGCGAGTCATTCGCGTCATGCCGAATACTCCAGCGCTGGTCGGCGCATCGGCCACGGCTTTCGCACTTGGAAAATCCGCGACGGCGCAAGATGCCGAATTGGCGCTAAAACTTTTTTCTGCGGTTGGAATTGCATTTTCTGTAAAAGAAAATTTGCTCGATGCTGTGACTGGCCTGAGTGGGAGCGGTCCCGCTTACATTTATTTAATGATCGAAGCGTTGAGCGACGGCGGAGTGGCGGCAGGTTTGCCGCGAGATATTTCAACAAAACTTGCCGCGCAAACTGTTTTTGGCAGCGCAAAAATGGTTTTGGAAACCGGCCTTCATCCGGGAGTTTTGAAAGATATGGTGACGAGTCCCGGCGGCACGACCATCGAAGGTTTGCATGAATTGGAAAAAGGAAAAGTGCGCGGCGCTTTTATTAATGCGGTCCGCGCTGCCACGGAAAAATCAAAAAAATTGGGGCAAAGTTGAGGTGAAACGTGAAGACAGAGAATAGAAGATGAAGGAGGGCGGCGGAGTGTGTCCCATTTTCTGTCTCCGTTTGGTTGGTTTTTAAAAATTAAATTCCATTTGCGTTTCATTTTGTTTCCGCAAAAATCCGCGCATGAGCAAAAGCAAAAAGACCCCGAATAAATTTGCCGCTTATCCGCGTCTCAATCCATTGGGCGTGGGGAAAAATATTTCTGCCGCAGACCTGATTGATCAAACGTTTCTGGCCTACAATGGGGGAAGAATTCGCGAAGCCGCCAAGCTTCTCACGGAAAAAATGTTGCCGAACGACGGGTTCATTGGAATGAGTTTGACCGGCGCGCTGACTCCGGCCGGACTCGGAAAATCGTGTTTGATTCCGCTCATGAATGCCGGTTTTGTGGATTGGATGGGTTCGACCGGCGCAAATCTTTATCACGATTTGCATTACGGCCTGGACATGAAACTTTATTCCGGCTC
>JALYXC010000397.1 GCA_030947315.1 Verrucomicrobiota bacterium
CCCCTGTATGATGATCAAACTTTTTTGGTTCTGGCTGAAGAATAATTGCCCATGAAGTCACCGCTGGAAAAATTCTTGTTACCCCATTTGGAGACGAGTTCTAAAATTGAAAAACTTTTTGCGCGACGTTTTTCTCGGGATCAGAACGGTGGCCGCGCGAGCGGCGAAGGATCGGCGGAGGATCAGTTTTAATTTTGTTTTTGTGTTGGCGGATTGCTTCAGCAAGGGCGGCGATGGTGGGCAATTCAAAAAGAACACGCAGCGGCAAATCGGTGGCAAACGCATGGCTCACGCGCGAAATAATTTGCGTTGCCAGCAGGGAGTGACCGCCCAGTTCAAAAAAATTGTCGTGAATTCCGATCGGCTTGATTCCCAATACTTCGCTCCAGATGCGCGCTAAATTTTCTTCATCGGGCGTGCGCGGCGCGACATAATTATTTGGGTCGAAAATCTCTTCGGGCGGCGGCAATTGACGGCGATCCACTTTGCCATTGACGGTAAGCGGCAATTTTTCGAGCCAGACAAAATGAGACGGCATCATATAATCCGGCAATTTTGTTTCCAAAAATTTTCGCAATTCCGCTCTGGTCACTTTCGCATCTTTTTTGGGAACGACGTACGCGATCAATTGTTTTCCTGTGGAACTTTCGCGGACGATGACCAGTGATTCCTGAAGTTCGGCGTGTTGCGCAAGGATAGTTTCGATTTCGCCCAACTCAATTCGGAAGCCACGAATTTTCACCTGCTGATCGAGCCGGCCGAGAAATTCAATATTCCCATCAGCCAGAAAACGAACGAAATCACCGGTTTTATAAAGCTTCGCGTTCAACTCAGAACTAAACGGATTCGGAATAAATTTTTGCGCGGTCAAGGCGGGAGAATTTAGATAGTCACGCGCCAAACCGTCACAGCCAATAAATAATTCCCCCGCCACGCCAATCGGAACCGGCGCCAGATGTTTGTCTAAAATATAAACTTGCGTGTTAGAAATTGGTGTTCCGATCGGAACCGACCGATCGCCCGCCCATGTTTTTGGAATGGAATAACAGCAAGTGAATGTGGTGTTTTCCGTCGGCCCATAACCGTTGATTAATTGGCAGCCGGGTAATCCACGCAAGGCTTGGGCGACATGCGACACCGACAAGACATCGCCGCCCGCGAGCAATTGGCGAATATTTTTCAGCGCGTCGAGATGATGCTCAACCATTTGATGAAACAATCCTGCCGTTAGCCACAATGTCGTGATCTGCTCGCGCTGCAATGTTTCACTGAGCGATTCCAAGGAGGGTAAGCCAGGCGGAAAAATAACCAGTTTGGCTCCGTTGAGAAGCGGTCCCCAAATTTCCAAAGTCGAAGCGTCAAAAGAGATCGGCGCGAACTGCAAAAAAACCGCCTCGGGACCGAACGTCATGAAATGAGTTTTTTTGACGAGCCGCGCGACGGCACGATGCGGAATGGAAACACCTTTCGGTTGGCCCGTGGACCCGGAGGTGTAAATGACGTAGGCCAGATTTTCCGCAGTGACTTGGCTGATTGGATTGGCGCGACTTTCCTGAGAAAATAATTCCTGATTTTCATTTTCATCGAGACAAATAAGTTCCATTTTTTTCGGCGCTAGATGTTTGAATTTTTTTTCCGTAATTAAAATGGGCGCGGCTGTATCTTCAAACATATAAGCGAGACGTTCGCTTGGGTAATGAGCGTCGAGCGGCACGTAGGCTCCACCCGCTTTGAGAATGCCGAGCAAGCCGATAATCATTTCCAGCGAACGTTCCAGGCAAAGGCCCACTCGCACATCGGGTCCGACTCCTTTTTTTTGCAAATGATGCGCGAGTTGATTGGCGCGTTCATTGAGTTCGCGATAGGTCAGTTTTTCCTGGCCAAAAATCAGCGCGACCGACTCGGGCGAATGTTCAACTTGCTCTTCAAATATTTCCGGGATGGAGCTATTTCTCGGATAATGGGTCTGCGTTTTATTCCAGTGAACCAGAATTGTTTCGCGTTCGGCGTGACCCAACAGCGGGAGGTTTTCAACACGTTGGCCTGGAGCCGCGACGATTCCTTCCAGCAAAATTTGAAAATGCCCGATCATTCGCTCAATGGAGGTCCGATCTAACAAACCGGAATTATACTCGAGATCGCCGCCGATTCCGTCCGCGCTTTCGATCAGAGTATAGGTC
>JALYXC010000422.1 GCA_030947315.1 Verrucomicrobiota bacterium
TCAGCCCTCGATCAATCAGGCCTGGAGTGTTCCGGCCCGCCCGTTGCAACACGCTGGCATCCACCGCGCGCAGATGAATCGGCATCAGCCAAGCCCAAACCAGCATCGTCAAACCGGCGATGACGCAAAACGAAAAATATAACCATCTCATTCTATCCGCGATAATTTTTACAAAGCCGTTCCAGTTTCGCCAGCATTAAATCACGAATTTGCCGAAACTTCATTTGCCCGGTTTCAAAAGTGTTTTCGCCGAAAATTGCAAAATAAATTGCGCTCCTTTTCCAAGCTCCGATTCGACCTGGAGACTGCCGCCGTAAATTTCTGTGTTATGCCGGGCGATGGCTAATCCCAAGCCGGTTCCTTTTTCCTTGGTGGTAAAATAAGATTCAAAAATTTTAGCCATTTTGTCAGGAGGAATTCCGGGGCCATTGTCCGCAATCGTCACGCGGACGAAATAATTTTCGGCGCAATGCGCGCTGATTTCGATACGGCCGCGGCCATTCATCGCTTCGCGGGCATTTTGTAAAATATTCACAAACACCTCGGAAAGATGCGCGCGTTGCATCAGCAACGAAGGCAAAGCGGGCGCGTACTCTTTTTGAATTTCAATTTGGTAAGGAGCCGCCGGCGGAAAAACCAGAGTCAAGGCGCGCTCCAATTCTTCGATGACATTTAATTTTTCCAGGGTTCCTTCGGCCAGTTGCGCGTAACCCATCAACTCGGTGACAATTCGATCGGCCCGCTCGACTTCTTCGCGAATGATGTGGAGTTGTTCTTGCACAGAATTTTTTCCCACCGGAATCGCCCGTTGCAGCGAATAGACGGAGTTATTGATGATCCCAAGCGGATTTTTAATTTGATGAGCAATTTCCGCGGCGAGCCGTCCCGCGGCTTGTAATTGGCCTTGCCGCAAATTGAACTCTTCGGATTCTTCTTCGAGCCGCCGCTGTTTTTCAAAAAGCGCCTGCACGCCGTAACCGCAAATCGTCATCAAGAGCAGCACGATCAAACGCAAAACAAATGGCTCCGTCGGATTTTCCGCATAATCGTCCAGATCGCCCATGGAGGATTTCGGGCGCTTTTCCACAAGATGCGAGTTGGTTGGAATTTTTGAAAAATATTGTCGAATCGGAGCGGGCGCCTGAGAGAGAAGCGCCTTTTCCTCCAGACGCATCGGCACATCTAAAATGCCGGCCACAAAATAACAAAAAATAACCGAAAGATTCAGTAAAATTTGCGGCGCCGCTCGTGGAATATTGAGCGCATTGTGAATGATCAGACCGAGAAACAGCCAGTAAAGGACGCTCTCAAATCCGCCCGTCACCAGCGTCAATGAGGCCAGCAGCAACCCGTCTAAAAGACCCAAAGCAAAAACGGTCCATTCAATAGCCGTTAAAGAAAATTGGCGCACGAAAATAATCACCGTCCCCGCCACGATATTAACGCCGATGTAAATTAAAAATAATTTGCTGATCGTTTCAAGAGCGACTTCCCGGGTAATTCTGGCCTGGTCGAACCATTGTGAAAAATAAAAATAATAAATCAGCGTGACGATAAGAACGGCTTTGATCGGCAGAATAATGTCGCGTTCCAATTGGTGGATTCGTCTGGCTTGTTGGGCCGGCTCCAGTCCGGGCGAAACTAACAATCCGCTCAACCTTTGTAAAATTTTGGGCCGGTTGAGTTTCATGGAAACTTCAGATTATTTTTCGCGCAACCTGGCCAAAACTTTTTGGGCAATTTCTTCCACGGGCCACAATCGTCCCAACCCTTCGTATCCGCAGGAAAGCAAACCTTCTTCCGGCCCGATAAAGTGGGCGCCGCGTGTTTTCAAAATGGCGACATTTTGTTGGGTGGCGGGATGCAGCCACATCTTTCCATTCATGGCCGGCGCGATCAAAATTTTTGCTTTCGAATTCAAAGCCAGCGCGATGCAAGTCAGCGCGTCATCCGCAATTCCGTGCGCGAGTTTTGCCAGAATGTTCGCCGTGGCCGGCGCGATCAGCAGCAGATCGGCTTCATCGGCCAGTTGAATATGCGTCGGTTTCCAGTCTTCTTTTTCATCGAACAAATCTGTCACGACTGGATTTCGCGAAAGCGTTTTGAAAGGCAGCGGCGTAATAAATCGAAGCGCGTCGGCCGTCAATACAGCGCTGACCTCACAATCGGCCTGGGTCAATCGGCTGGCCAAATCGGGGGCTTTATAAGCCGCGATGGAACCAGTGACAGCGAGAACAATTTTGAATTTCGGACTTCGAGAAGACTTTGTGGAGTTAGTCATAATTTACCGCGACCGTTGTCTGTCGTTGATTTAAAATTTCTTAAAAAATATTTTCGAGAAATATTAATTAAAAACGACCGGCACGAAAACGGCTTAAATGATAAATAGAATTGGGAGCATTATCCATTCTTTAATTTCGTCCATTTTTTAAAATGAATTTAACGGGCGGAATTTAATTGCTCCAGGACGCGGCAGAGATGAGCCAGTCGCCGCATGGGAACTCTAGCTTGTTGGCCCTGACGC
>JALYXC010000439.1 GCA_030947315.1 Verrucomicrobiota bacterium
GCATCAACTCCGGCTACCTTTCGGATATGGTCAACATGGTCCGCCACATCGTTCAAAGTAGGGCGAATGGGTGGATGCGTGTTTCTCCAGTCCTCGATAGCTGCTTTAATTTTTACTTCATCTTTACCTACACTTTTCTCAAGGCGAGCTTCTTCCGCATCCTGTTCAATGTCGTAGAGACGTCCTTTTTCGTTTAGGAAACCCGGAACAAAATTCACCATCACCACGCCGTGAGTCGCGGCGATTTGTTTTAACAAAACATCGGGAACATTGCGCGGCACATCGCAAAGCGCGCGGGCCGAGGAATGGGAACAAATCACCGGCGCTTTACTAACCTTGATAGCCGCAGCCATGGTCTCATCGGAGACATGTGAGACATCCACCAACATGCCAAGACGATTCATTTCGAGCACCACACTTTCGCCGAATGGAGTCAAGCCGTGGCACTTGGGTTTATCACCCGCGGCGTCGGCCCAGTCGAGTGACTTGGTATGAGTCAAGGTCATGTAGCGCGCGCCGAGTTTGTAGGTCATCCGCAACATCGCGAGTGAGTTATCAATCGAATGGCCACCTTCCATTCCAATGAGGGATGCAATTTTCCCTGTGCGATGAATACGTTCAATGTCATTGGCTGTCAGCGCCAACTCCAGAGTCTCGGGATAACGGTCTACCATCTGATGAACCACATCTATCTGTTCCAGAACGGCGCGAACCGCAATGGATCCAAGCATCGTCGGTGGAATATAGACCGACCAGAATTGTCCGCCGACACAACCTTCCTTTAACCTCGGAAAGTCGGTGACCAGCTTCATTGCGCTGGTGTTTTTGGTGAGGTCAAAGACATTCATGCCATTGCCGTGCTTGCGATATTCCCACGGTAAATCGTTATGAGCATCAATAAGCGGAACTTCGCGAAGAAGTTCTTTGATATGCGCGACGCGAGCAGGATCAGCCTTGGTTTGTAAACTATCACCAGTAGCTTGGTTCAAAGTTAGAACTAGAAACGTTAACCCTAAATAAAGCCTAGTTTTCAAAATATTATTCCTCAGTTGAGCTCAACTTTGCCAGCACGTTAAAATCTTCCAAGGTTGTAGTATCTCCTTTGATTTCAATTCCCGAAGCAACCTGCTTCAATAAGCGGCGCATGATTTTTCCTGAACGCGTTTTTGGTAGAGCTTCGGCGAAACGAATGTCGTCGGGTTTTGCCACAGGACCAATCTCTTTGGCGACATGATTGCGCAATTCCTGGCGTAAAGCTTCATTCGCGGTTACTCCTGTTTTCAAAGTTACGAATGCAACAAGAGCCTGGCCTTTAAGTTCGTCGGGTCTTCCTACCACGGCAGCTTCAGCCACCTTTTGATTGCTGACGAGCGCGCTCTCTACTTCTGCAGTGCCGATGCGATGTCCAGCAACGTTGAGAACGTCATCTATCCGACCTACTATCCAGAAGTAACCATCCTTGTCCTGACGACAACCGTCGCCAGTGAAGTAGCAACCTTTGACCTCGCTCCAATAGGTTTCGACAAAACGTTTTTTGTCGCCCCAGATCCCGCGCAACATACTTGGCCACGGTTTGCGAATGATTAATTTTCCACCACAATCTTTTGGAACAGGCTTGCCTTTGTCATCTACTACTTCAGGCAGAATGCCGAAGAAAGGAACCGTCGCCGTTCCAGGCTTGGTAGGTATAGCTCCCGGCAGAGGAGTAATCATGATTCCACCCGTCTCGGTTTGCCACCAGGTATCAACGATAGGACAACGTTTGCCGCCGATAACTTCGTGATACCACATCCATGCTTCGGGATTGATTGGCTCGCCCACGGATCCAAGTAGTCGCAATGAAGTTAAATTATGTTTCTTCGGCCATTCCACGCCCCATTTCATAAAGGCGCGAATCGCAGTCGGCGCAGTGTAAAGAATGGTTACGCCATATTTCTCAATGATGCGCCAGAACCTGTCTGGCTCCGGAAAATTGGGCGCACCTTCATACATCACACTGGTCGCACCATTTGCAAGCGGACCATAGACAACGTAACTATGACCAGTGACCCAACCTATATCTGCCGTGCACCAATAAACATCGTCGTCATGCAAATCGAAAACATACTTGCTCGTCATCTTTGCGCCGAGCAGGTAACCGGCAGTTGTATGCAGAATACCTTTGGGCTTACCTGTTGAACCACTCGTATAAAGGATGAAGAGAGGAGTCTCGCTGTCGAGTTTTGCGGCAGGACAATTGGCATCTACCTTTTCCATTTCATCGTGCCACCAGAGGTCGCGACCTTCTCGAAAATGAACTTCGTTAGCGGTGCGCTTGACTACGATTACCTTGTCAATGGTCGTAGTTAGAGAAGTTCCTTTGGCATCTTTGATGGTAAGAGCATCGTCCACATTTTTCTTGAGAGGCACAACTGCGCCGCGACGAAAACCGCCGTCGGAAGTAATCACCATTTTAGCCTGGCAATCAAAAATTCTATCCGCCACCGATTGCGCGCTGAAACCTCCGAAGACCACCGAATGAATCGCGCCGATCCGGGCGCAGGCCAGCATGGCCATCGTCGCTTCTGGAATCATCGGCAGATAAATAAGAATGCGGTCGCCTTTTTTGATGCCGTTGCGTTTCAGCACATTGGCAAAACGACATACCTCGCGATGCAATTGTTTGTAGGTGATGACACGCTCCTCGCCTTTTTTGTCGTGGCCGGTTGGTTCGCCTTCCCAGATAATCGCGGCTTTGTTCGCGGTCGCGGTGTCGAGCCATTTATCGAGGCAGTTGTAACTGACGTTAAGCTGGCCGCCGACAAACCATTTGGCGTCGGGCGCTTTCCATCGCAGAACTTTTTTCCACGGCTTGAACCAGACCAGTTCATTTTTTGCTTCACGCGCCCAGAATTTCTCCGGCGATTTTATAGACTCGTCATAAAGTTTTTTATACTGCGTGAACGACTTGATATGAGCGCGCTGGGAAAATTCTTTGGATGGCGGGAAAAGACGTTTCTCCTCCGCTTGAAATGAAGTGATGTTTACCGAAGCTAATTGAGTTGGTTTATCCATAAAATGAATTTATGAAATTTTTAGAGGCTGCTACATCATGCCGGGAAGATTAAGACCAGCAGTGACTTTGCCCATTTCGGCGTTGGAAATTTCTTTAGCTTGATTGAGCGCCTGATTGGCCGCGCTTAAAACCATATCTTCCAGCAACGACGCGTCGGATGGATTCAACGCTTGCGGATCAATTTTAATCGAAGCAATCGTGCCGTCGCATTTCGCCACGATTTTCACCGCGCCACCACCGCTGGTCGCTTCGACAGTTTTGGCGGCGAGTTGGGCTTGAGTTTGTTCCATTTGCTGCTGCATGCGCGCAGCTTGTTTCATAAGTTTTCCGATGCTGGACATAATAATTTGGTTTTGAGTGTTAAGTATTGCGGTTAAGAACGGACTTCGACAATTTGGCCTTTAAAAATTTCGAGGGCTTTTTGAATGAGCGGATCATTTTTAAAATTTTCCTTGTTGGATTGATCGGATTCAGAAGATGATTTTGCGGCGGGGCGAATGGTTTCCGCCGTTTTGGGCGCCTCGGATTTTGTGAGTGTGGGAGAACCTGTCGGCGGCGTTAGTAGAGATTCAATGGAAAGACCCGCACGATTACCTTCAGATTTGATAAATTTTATCTGAGAGTCGGGATGCCCCAATTCCTGCAATTTGGTTTGCAATAAAGTATGATTGCGCGCGTTGTCCACCAGACTGATGTGATCGGCAAACTCGGAATCAAAACCAATCGTCAAAATGTTTTTGGCAAATGAAACCGGATGCGCTTCCAACAAATAGCTCCGCATAAAAGCGCTGGCCCGCCCCACTGCCTCGAGTAATTGTCGCCAGAGTGTTTCTAAATCAGCCGACGGAATTTCCGAAATGGGCGTATCGGCAGTAACGTTTTGCGATATGGGCGCCGCCATGGGGGTGGGAGCAATGGTTCGGTGGACGGGAATATTTTCCGTGATTTGTTTGGGCGCGGAAAAATTCGCGCTATTTTCGGCGCGCAGTTCCTGGAGTTGTTTTAGAACCGCATCAATGCTCACGGCCTGCCGCGCCTGAATCGCTTTGAGCAATGTCACTTCAATTAGAATTTTTTTGGAGGCGGCCTCGCGCAAACGCCTTTCGCCCTCCGTCAAAACTTCCATGATGCGCGTTAAAGTTTCGGCGCTGAGAGCGGATGAATGTTCTTTTAAAGCAGCGGCTTCGGCTTCGGAAACTTCCAAAACTTTCAGATCCCCCCGCGAAACCTGGTAAATAAGCAGG
>JALYXC010000454.1 GCA_030947315.1 Verrucomicrobiota bacterium
ACCGTTTTTGCTCGCTTCCTGGGCTGCTTCGAAAACCGGTTGAGGATCCACAAAACCATATTTGGGCGAGCCGGTCTGGTGAAAAGAAGACTGCGCGCAAAAACTGCAATTCTCCGAACAGGCGCCAGCCTTGGCATTAACAATGGAGCAAAGATGGATTTTATTTCCTTTGAAATGTTCGCGCAGCCGGTTGGCCCAGGACATTAAATCGAAAATATCAGCCGTGTTTTCGAGATGAAAAATCCACTCGCCTTCCGCGCGGGAAATTTTTCCACCATCCCAAATGCGCTGGCCCAGTTCGGAAATTCGAACCGGAGTCTTTGCGTCAACCTGTTTCGAAGTCATGGTTGACAGCGTAGTCATTTCAAAAAACTGCGCAAGGAATGTCTCTTTTCTTGGCTCAACCTTTCCGGGATGTTTCTTGTTTATCAGAAAAGGATTTCATTTTTCGATGCTGATGCCGTTTTCGGCGCCGGGCGGCGCGGGCATTTTTCGAGAAATAATCGGCGAACAGTAAAGACACAAAAATCAACGCCACCACACCGACGACTACCAAAAAGATAATTGATAAGGAATTCATTGGTTATCCTGGTTTTTTTTATGTGATTTTTTTTTGTGGTGCGATTTTTTTATTCCAAACCAGAAATAATCCAGCGCTAAATAAAGGACGAAAATTAGAGCGACCGTTCCGACAATGACAAGCAAGAGCGCGGAACTAAAATCGTCTCGGAACATTTCTCGAAGGGACTGCATGTGAATCAAGAAATGTTATCGAACCCTTTTGTCACTCATGTTTTTTTGAGATTGCAGAGTGAAAGTCGCCATGGGACGACGGGCCCGGGCGATTAAACGTTGATAACTTTTTTTCCTTTTTCGTCGCCGTCTGGCCGAAGGCGAAAAATAATCAAAGGCAATAAAACAAATGGCTACAAATGAGAGCAGACCCACCATACCTAAACAAATTTTAAAGAGTAAGCTCATGGACTGCATGCCTGTATAAAAATAAAAAACAGAGTTTTAGCAAGTAAATTTTAAGTCACGCTGCGCTCGACGATCAAGAATTGCGCCCATGCCAGACCGACGCAATCATCTTTTTTTCTCCGTGCTGGCCATCGGCGCAACGAGGCGCATTTCCTGTTTTTGCCTTTCAAACCAATCGAAATAAGCTGCGTATTGCCGCGATTCCCGAACTCGCTGGATAAAAATTGGCAATTCACTTTTCAGTTTCGGTTCGTCCACTGGCAGACGCGCATCGAGATATAAAACCAGGCCGCCATCGGGTGTCGCGACGAAATCGCTGCTTTTTTTTGGAGCCAGATGCGAAACAACATTTTGCAATGTATTCAGGCTCACTTTTTCTTCCAGGTCAGGCAACGAACGGGTGTTCAATGAAAAAGGCGGAATCGAAACCGGCTTTACTTTTTCCTGCTCCGCAATGGCTTTGAATGTTTTTCCCTGACTTAAATTTTGCGCGGCGGCAGCGGCGAATTTCTCACCGGCCTGCCGCGCTAGTTTTCGCGCTTCGGCCAGGCGATAATCTTCCGTGACTTTTTCTTTGATCGTTTCCAGCGGTTGAATCTGGCTCGGAACGCGCTGTTTAAATCCTAAAACATAGACGCCGTCCTCTGCTTCGATGGGAGTTGTGGAGTAAAGTTGCGGCGTCGGATCGGCCGGCGTGCCTTGCTCACTCAAACGAAAGGCGGCGCTGGAAAAGGCGAAGGGAACTTTTATTTCTTTCGGGCCGTTCTGCTCGTCGAAAAGAGAAGTTTCTTTGACGGTTAATTTTTTTGAGGCGGCCAATTTTTCCAATGTGTCGCGTTGTTGCGGATTTTTTTCCTGAAGCTCAAATAATTGATTGATAAATTCCGAAGCGGTTTTGCGCGCCTGGCTTAAAGCGATTTGATCGCGCAATTGAGTTTTGATTTTATCTTTAGAGGCCTCGGGCGTGAGTGGATTTCCTTTTTCGTCTTTGAAGATGTTGGTGCCGCGATTGGCATAAATAGCTTCAATCGCCTGGGAAAGATCCGGCATTTGCGCCATTTGCGGACTCAACTCTTTCAAGCGGGCGAAAACTTCCTGGTCATTTTTTAAAAAGTTGGTCTTGTCGAATCGAATATATTTTACGGCCACTCTTTCCGGCAACCGATATTCGGCCATGTGATTCGTGTAATATTGGCCGAGTGTGGCGGCGGGGGCGGAAACTGTGGCTAGATAATTTGTCGCGCCAAAAAAAACGGCTTCAGTGGAAACGGCTTCATTTTCGCGGCGATAAAGCGATTCGGCTTCTTGCGGAGTAACGAGCCGCCCACTCAAACCAAATAGAGAAATCAAATGCTGCTGGCCGACTTCATGCCGCGCAAATCGCTCGAAATCTTCCGCGCTGATTCCATGCGGCTGAAAATGTTCCTTCAAAGCGCGCTGATAAATTTCCGGATTAAACGGCTGGTCGCTGTTGCCGCGAAAAATATCCGAGACCCATTGGGCGACGGATTCAGTAGTCGGCTCGATTTTCATTTCTTTTAATTTTTCAATCAGCACAATGCGATCATAAGCCTGGCGTTGTTCATCGAAACCGTTTTGGCGTGAGGATTGATCGCGGCCGGGCCACTCGCCGTGACGCAGGAAATAAAACAAATTAGCCTCGCGCGCGGCCTGACTTATTTGTTCGCGGGTGATTGGTTTGCCATTGATCGAACCGAAATTAACATTCCCGCCGCTGCCGCCGCCCAATTTTTGCGCGGGCGAAAAAAAGAAAACAAAACTGACAATGGTGATCGTGATAATCACAGCCCACAACCAATTCTGATGTTTGCGAATGGAACCAATCATAATTAAAATTTAAAAATCGAGGGCGCAGGCTAACGGTCTGGATTGAGGCGGGTCAACTTTAAAAACGGAGGAAAGTTCGGAAAATCAAAAATGGCGAATCAAAATTTTCTCCATGTTCTATCCTTTACAATTTGGGCGCGCTCCTGTAATTGTCACCGCCATGATGCAAAAAATAAAAAAGTTTCTGCCGCTGGCGCTTCCGCTTTTTTTGGCGGGCTGCTCCTCGCTCACCAATTTGACTTCGAGCAAACAAATCCGAAATGACACTGGCTTTTATCCGATCGAAGCGGTTTGGGAAAGCACCGGCCAAAAAGTGCGACCCGAATCCATCGAGCCGCAAGTCCTGATTGGGTTAAAAAGTATTCCGATGCAACCCACGCCGATGGTGAAAAATCGCTGGGAAGCGATGGTGCCGGTGCCAGCGGATGAGAAGGTGCTTTATTACCGGATAAAATTTGACTACGATTTGGACACAACACCGGTGGTGCGTAGAGAGAGTAAACGCACTCAGGAATACAGACTGGAAATTATCGAGCCGAAATAAATCAACTCTTCTTCGAAGAGGCGTTCTACTAAAAAGAGCGCCTCCATTCTAGCGATAGCCCCAACCAAAACGGCTGCCGCCACGATTGGCAATCGGCCAATAAATGAAATAGGATTTTCCGATTACGTTTTCACGTGGAAAATCCCCCCAGCCGCGGGAATCAAAGCTATTGATCGTATTGTCACCCATGACCATATAATGATTAGTGGCGACAATATATTCCTGTGATTCATCGGGAAAATTGGGCGCCAGACCAGGGC
>JALYXC010000464.1 GCA_030947315.1 Verrucomicrobiota bacterium
AGATAATCGGCCAGTTCCAGCGCGTGACCTTTGGTGTTGGACGCGGCAAATTTGCAAAAAGAATTTCCGGTGCACGCAATAATGCCGCTGCGAAGATTCGATTGCTGCCAATGCAATCCCATTTTCACCAGCGCTTTTTTGACGGTTTCGACGTAGGCATCGGGAATATTTGGGATGATTAAATTTTGCCAGACTGTTAAACGAATTTCGCCAGAGCCATAATGGTCCCCCAAATCGGCCAGGCGCAGCAGTTGTTTAGGCGTGATTTGTCCAACAGGAAGCGCGACACCAATGTAGTTTAATCCGCTTTGTTTTTGTGGAAAAACGCCAATGTGCGCGTGTGGAGGGTGAAGAGGATGGCGAGCGTGAGGAGCGTTTTCACTCGTGATGCCTTCGCCGCGGCGAGTCAATTTGTAGCCGAGCAACTTTTCGGTTTCTTCCAAAAATTTTTCCTGCGGCCAAATTTCCAACAAATGTTTGAGCCGCGCTTTTTTGCGGTCCGTGCGATTGCCATTGGCGATATAAACACGAATCATCGCGGTGATAACCTTCAAAATTTCTTCCGGCTTGACCAGCACCCCCGCATCCGCGGCAAAACTTTTGTGACCGGTCGCGCCGCCGAGTTGAATACGAAAATAAATTCCCGGCGGGATGGCGGTGTCACTCGCCGCAATCTTTACCGCTTTGATTCCGATGTCATTGGTTTCTTCCAGCGTGTTGATGGCGCCGCCGCCATCGAAAGCGATATTAAATTTTCGCGGCAAATCATAAAACGCACGGTCGTTAATAATTATTTGCCCAAGTTGATGACAAAAAGGCGCGACATCAATCAACTCGTTCGGATCAATGCCGGCGGTCGCGCTTGCGGTTAAATTACGAATGTTATCGGCCCCCGCACCCCGCGTGTGCAAACCGACGCTCTGAATGCGCTGTAAAAATTCCGGCGCATTTTTCATCTCAATCAAACGAAGTTGAAAATTGGCGCGCGTGGTAATTTGCACGTAACCGGTCGTTAACTCCTGCGCGACACGAGCAATTTCGCGCAATTGAAATGTTTTAAGTTGGCCAGCCGGAATGCGCAGCCGTGCCATGAACGCTTCTTTGATCGGCGTGAGAAAAAAAAGCCCATGCCATTTGAAGCGAAAAATATTTTCACGTTCAGGAGATTTATTAACGGCGGCGTGTTCGAGCAGCAGCGGAAAAGAATCGAGCGGAGGCAATTCATGTTTCACCCGTTCTTCAAAAATTAAAGCATCAAGATTTGGCGGCGATGTGGCGACAGGATTGGTTTGGACATCAGAAAAACTAAGGCCGCGATTTTTTAAGCCGGCAAAAAGTCCTTCGAGATACGAATGCTGTTCGGTCGTTAACTTCTCGCCGCTGATTTGGTCAAAAGGAAGAGAACTCATGCTGACTAATCCGTCGGGTAGCATAGGCCACCGGCCTGCGCCGAGCGGCGACTCGCCGTTCGGAATTGAGAAGGAACACGAACTTTTTCAGGCGTCCCTTTCCAGTAATAACGTCCTTTCCATTCCGTCCGGCCAGTGGCCGAACGGGACAGGCGGGTCGCCTGTGCTACCCATTCGTGTCTATTTATGTTCATTCGTGGTTAATCCAGTTCAATAAACATCGCGTTGATAACGTTTTTCCGTTTTCATTTTTTTTGCGTATTCAGATGCTTGTTCGGAAGTTCTGCCGCCGGCTGTTTGAATAATTTCCTGCAAGGCCGCATCCACATCTTTGGCCATGCGTTTGGCATCGCCGCAAACGTAAAAGTGCGCGCCATTTTCCAGCCAGGACCAAAGCTCTTCCGCATTTTCGCGGAGACGTTGTTGCACGTAAATTTTTTCGGATTGGTCGCGCGAAAACGCAGTCTCGAGACGCGCCAAGGTTCCTTCACTTTTCATCGTCTCCAATTCTTCGCGATAAAGAAAATCAGTCGCGCCGCGCTGGTCGCCGAAAAAAAGCCAACTGGGTCCTTTCGCTCCGACTGCGCGCCGTTCTTCCAAAAAAGCGCGAAACGGAGCAATGCCAGTTCCAGGACCAATCATGATAATTGGCTTGTCTCCATCGTGCGGCAAACGAAAGCCGGGAGACGTTTGAATAAAAACCGGCACTGTCAAATCGCCTTCCACCCGGTCAGCGAGAAAAGTGGAGCAAACTCCTTTGCGTCGGCGGGAATGACTTTCGTAACGCACCGCCGCCACGGTTAAATGAACTTCTTCAGGATGCGCTTTCGGACTGGAAGAAATGGAATAAAGCCGCGGTTGAAGTTTGCGCAAAGCGGCAACAAATTCTGTCGGAGAAAATTTAACGAACGGAAAAGCCAGCAGCAAATCCACAATTTCCCGGCCGTAAAGAAATTTTTCCAAATCAGTTTTTCGCTCCGGATTTAGCAATTCTTTCAGCGAAGTATCGCCGGAACGTTCCGCAAACTGTTTCAAAAAGTCCTGCGAAATTTGGGTGATTTGATAGCTGTCCAGCAATGCGTGACGAAAAGAAATTTCCTGCCCATGCGAATTCTTCACAGCTTCTTCACCATCGCAGCCGAGCGCTTGCAGGATTTCGCTGACTAACGCCGGACAGTTTCTCGGCATGACTCCCAGCGCATCGCCCACTTCGTATTTCAAATCGGAACCATCCAGGCAAATTTCAAAATGCCGCGTTTCTTTCATTGAGCCTTCCGCATTTAATTTGCGATTCGTCAGAAGTCGTGCCGGAAAAGGATGATTGCGATCAT
>JALYXC010000494.1 GCA_030947315.1 Verrucomicrobiota bacterium
CGTTTTTGCGCGGCATCTTCAGAAGTGCCCAAAGTTTGGCCGACTTCGCCCAAACTTTTATTTTCGAAATAGCGCAGCAGAATCGCGCTGCGATCTTTTTCTTCGAGCGTTTCCATTGCTTCGT
This sequence comes from Verrucomicrobiota bacterium, assembly GCA_030947315.1. GTDB lineage: Bacteria > Verrucomicrobiota > Verrucomicrobiia > Limisphaerales > CANJXF01 > JALYXC01. The sequence continues at coordinate 125 of JALYXC010000494.1, forward strand.
CGAGCAGCGGCGCAATATTTTTCCACTCGGCGGAACTGGAATTTATTTCTGCCATTTCCACAGAAGTTTGTTCGCGATGCTGACGGCGCGATTCTTTGCGCACGACATCAATGGCGGTGTGTCGCGTGACTCGATAGAGCCAGGCGGTCAGGAGAGTGTCTGGTTTCATTTTATCAACGCTCCGGGAAAGATCAGTGAAAACCGATTGCGCAACTTCTTCGGCGAGTTGCGGCGCGCGAACCTGACGAAGCGCCGCTGAATAAACCAAATCCAAATGGCGCTTTACGACGGTGGCAAACGCTTCTTCGCAATCTTGCTCAGAATATTCGCGCAATAAATCCAGGTCGCTTATTTTCATTTTCAAAAGTATATCGGCGGCGAACGTTAGAATCCGACAAAGATTTTTTAAAAAAAAATTGTTTGAAAATGGGTAGCGCGGGCGACTCGCCCGCCCCCGGTCGGCGACCCGCCGACCGGAACTGCGGAGAGCACCCCTGCAAAAAAGACCGTGTTCATTGGCTTGGATCCTGGTTCCCGTGCCGTCCGGCGCGTCGCCGGACGGAACAGGCGGGTCGCCTGTGCTACCCGGAAACGATTTTTAAAACAGCCTCTTAGTCCTGATTCTGCATAACTTTCCCAAACGGAGTTATCGCGCGTCCTCGCGGGGTTTCCGTATTGCTGTAATTTCCATGATGCGCTACGGTTTGAGCATGTCTCTTACCACAACAGAATTAGCCGAAGAGGCGCTGGCTTTGCCTTCTGAATCCAGAGCTTATCTCGCGGAGAAACTGCTCGAAACACTCGATTTTGAAGAAGATTTCACTGTGAGCGAGGGGTGGTTGAAAGAAATCAGAAAGCGTTGCCATGAGTTGGACGAGGGGAAAGTGCAAACCATTTCTGCCGAAACTGCGTTTGCGGAACTGCGCAAATCTTTGGCGTGAAACCAATCTGATTTCATTTTTGGTTTGCTCTTTCCGCTGACAGCAGGACATGATAATTTAGCACCATGAAAATGCTGAAAATTGTTGTTGAGAAACATCCCGATGGGTATGTGGCCTATCCGCTCGGTTTAAAAGGCGTGATCGTCGGACAGGGTGACAATTATGAACAGGCCTTGGGGGATTGTAGATCGGCCATCCATTTTCATCTCGAAACTTTTGGGGCGGAAGCTTTTCTTCCCTCTTGCGCTCGCTGATTCCGCTCGTTATTTTTCGCGGCTTTTATGAATTACAAAATTTCCAAACGTGCGGCGGCGCTCACGCCGTCCATTACTTTGGTGATTGATTCCAAAGCCAAACAGATGAAGGCCGATGGAATTGATGTGGTCGGATTCGGCGCCGGCGAACCTGATTTCGACACGCCGCAACATATCAAAGATGCCGCGATCAAAGCGCTCAATGAAGGTTTCACAAAATACACGGCGAGCAGCGGAATTCCTGAATTGCGCCAGGCGATTGCGGATAAATTCAAACGCGAAAATAATTTAAGTTATAAGCCGTCGCAGATTATCGTTTCCTGCGGCGGAAAACATTCCTGCTGTAATGTTATTGCGGCCACCTGTGAAGCTGGCGATGAAGTCATTATTCCCGCGCCCTATTGGTTGAGCTATCCGGAAATGGTGAAGCTCGCCGAAGCGACGCCGGTCATACTTCAAACTAGCGACAAAACGGAATTCAAAGTTACGCCGGAACAATTGCGCAATGCGATTACGCCGCGCACTTCTTTGTTTATTTTAAATTCACCGAGCAATCCTACGGGTTCGGTTTATACGCGCGAGGAAATCAAGGCGCTCGGCGACATTTGCGTGGCGAAAAATGTGCTCATCATGAGCGACGAAATTTATGAACATCTTCTTTATGACGGCGCGCAACATACCAGCGTGGCGGGTTTTTCACCGGCGCATTATGAGCACACAATTATCGTGCACGGTTTTGCCAAAGCGTGGTCCATGACCGGTTGGCGGCTCGGTTTTCTGGCCGCGCCGGAACCGATTGCCAAAGCGATTGACGCCATTCAAAGTCATAGCACGAGCAACCCAACTTCCTTCGCGCAAAAGGGCGGCGTGGCCGCGTTGAACGGGCCGCAGGATCATTTGAAAATTTGGCTGGCCGAATTTTCCAAACGCCGCGCTTACGCATTTGAAAAACTGAATAGCATTGCGGGAATTTCCTGCGTGAATGCCAAGGGCGCGTTTTATTTGTTTCCGAACATTTCCAAAAGCGGATTAAAATCCACCGACTTTTGCGCGAAACTCCTGGAACGGGAAAAAGTCGCGGCGGTTCCAGGAATCGCGTTCGGCGCGGACGAATATATTCGCATCAGTTACGCCACGAGCATGGCCAATTTGCAAAAAGGCCTGGAGCGAATTGAGAAGTTTGCAAAAACTTTTTGAAGCGCTTTTTGTTTTAACCCAGTTCGCGCAATTTCCCTGTGCTATCGCCAATCCGTTCGACAGGCGCGCCCGCGGCGTCAAGCATTGAAACAAAAAGATTCATAAGCGGCGTTTCCTTTTCAAATTTTACATGGCGGCCCGCCGTAAATCCGCCGCCGTTTCCAGCCAAAAGAATCGGCAAATGATCGTGATTGTGAGCATTGCCATCGCCAATTCCGCTTCCGTAAACAATCATGCAATTATCCAGCAGCGTTCCCTTACCTTCCTTGATGGATTTCAGTTTCTCCAAAAAGTAAGCGAATTGGCTGGCGTGAAAATGATTTATTTTGGCGATTTTTTTCTTTTTTTCCTGGTCATTGCCATGATGCGACAAATTATGGTGGCCATCAGAAACGCCGATGGATGGATAACTGCGATCGCTCCCGTCAAAGGCAATCATGAAGGTTGAAATGCGCGTGGTGTCAGTTTGAAAAGCGAGCGCCTGCAAATCGTACATCAAACGAATATGTTTTTCGAAACCATCCGCTCCGCCGGGAATTCCAGTGGGACGATCGAACTCCGGCGTGGCGGCGGCAAATCGTTCCGCCTTTTCGATGCGCTGCTCTGTTTCGCGCACAGCCGTCACATATTCATCAAGCTTGCGCTGATCGGTGATTCCCAGGTTTGTTTTCAATTGTTTGGCGTCTTCCAAAACAAAATCCAAAATGCTTTTTCGATAACGCTGTCGGCGCGCGCGATTTTCCAAAATTTCGCCGGAAGAATTGTTGGAAAAAAGCCGTTCGAAAACCAGTCGCGGATCAATTTCGCATGGCATCGGCATGGATTCGGTTTTCCATGAAATATTTGATTGATAAGCGCAACTGTAATTCGAATCGCAATTGCCCGCTTTGGAATTGCCTTCGCAACCCACTTCCAGCGAAGCAAAACGGGTTTGATGACCAATCTTTTCTGCGGCAATCTGATCCGCTGAAACTCCCGCTTTGATATCCGCGCCCGCCGTTTTGCGTGGATGACAGCCGGTCAGAAAAGTAGCGTTAGCCCGCGCATGATCACCGGTGCCATCGCCATGAGCGCGACCGCTATCCAGAGCCAGTCCGCTCAGAACGGTTAAGTCTTTTTGGACTGATTTGAGCGGTTTCAGAATGTAAGGCAATTCATAATTGGGACCGACCGTTTTCGGTGTCCAATCCTCCATGTTCGCGCCGTTCGGAATATAAACGAAAGCCATTCGTTTGGGGAAAGTTGGCGTGTTGGCCGCCGATAATTTCAGCGGCACCATCATGGTGTCGAGTATCGGCACGGCGATGGCGGTGCCTAATCCTTTAAGAAAAGTCCGTCGCGGGATGTGCCATTTTCTGGTCATGATTTAACTGACGAATCTACGCATTAAACACTTCAAAAACAAGTTGGAGAATTTTTTGCCTGGTTGAAGAAACAGTGTGGCCGCATTGTTTTTAGAATGACCCTGAGGACCGATGACTTAATTTCGGCAGCCTCCCGCCCGCCTGCGCAAAAAATTATTTGGATGGCGCGGCGTTTAAACGAATTGTCAAACGGGATTTTTTTCGGCTCGCAGTGGATTTATGGACGACGCCTGTTTTGGCGGCTTTATCATACGCAGAAGCAACGGACTTCAAAGCGGTGGCGGCTTCCTCCTTTTTTCCGGCGGTGAGGAGGTCGGCGTATTTTTTTTCCAATGTTCCCAGGCGGGATTTGACATGGCGATTTTGCAATTGTTTGCGAGCGCTATTGCGCATGCGGCGTTCGGCGGACTTGGTATTCGGCATAAAATTTTAAAACTTTGAACTGACGACGCTACTAAAAAGAAAACCTTTGTCAATGGTTCTTCTTGCTAATTTGCATAGGCGGTCCCTCCCCACATTAAAAGCTGCAATTCAATTTTTTAATTTCACGGTGATGCCAATTTTTGTTCCGTTGTCAGGCGAACTTTTTATTTCGATTCGTCCGCCCAGTGTTTCAAT
>JALYXC010000191.1 GCA_030947315.1 Verrucomicrobiota bacterium
CCCGGAGGCAATCAATGAAGATATTATTCTCCGCGCGAATGTCGTGGCCGCCGTGCGAAAAAATTGTGGCGAAGACTCCCTCGCCGGGATGTCCGCAACGCAGAAAAATATTTCCGAAAACCAAATCGCCGCCGTCACCGTCGTCGAAATAAATCGCCGCCGTTCCGTGGCCCATCGAACTTCCAATGTCCTTCCAAAAATTGTAGCGAATGATATTTCCGCGACAGGATGGATTGCGGCCTTTGTAGAGAGCGCCGGCATCGTCGGTTTCCATGACGACGTTGCTCACAATGTTGAATTCAAAAATGTGGTCGTTGCCATTGAGAAAAACCGCCTGGTGCGGTGCGTCATGAAGAACATTATGCGCCGCGCGATTTCCAACACCGCCCAGTGTGAGTCCGTAAGCCGCGGTGAACTGATGCCGCGAAAATTGCCAGATGTGATTGTTCAACGCTTCGTGATGGGCAGGCGTGAGTGTTTTGCGGTCGCCGCCTTCGAGGACAAGTCCGCCGGTGCCGGTGTCGTGAATCTCACAGCGTTCCACGACGTGCCCCGTTCCGCCGATGACGCGAATGCCGAGTTGCCGCGTGTTTCGCACGACGCAATTTTCAATGCGATTGCTGCGCCCACTGAAAATTTCAATGCCGTTGCCGAGTGAAGCTTCGACGGTGAAACCACGGAACGTGACGTGTTCAACATTCGTAAGAACGAGTAGCGGCGCGTTGAGAAGCGAAAGTGTCACGCGTGAATTTTCCAACGGGGATGGCGGCCAGAAATATAGAACTCCCGCGACACGGTCGATGTAGAATTCCCCCGGTTCGTCGAGTTCTTCGAGGATGTTCATCGCGCGAAAACGTCGCGGTGAAGGGTTTCCTTGCTTGATTCCGTAGAGCGCGGGAGCGGCCAAAGTGATGCGGTGCTGGTTGCGTTCGATGGATTTCACCTTGATGGTTTCCTCATGCCAATCGTAGCACCAGTAACCTTGCAGCCAGACGCCGCGTTCGGCGTTCCAGCGGTCGGGACGCGCGTCGTTGTATTCAAAAATGCCGGGACGATTTGAGTTATCGCCTTCGCGAGAAACGGAACCCGACTCAATGATTTTTGAAATCGTGGCCCAACCTTTGTTCGGCCAGCGGGCGAGTGTCATCCGTTGGTCTTGAAAAAATAATTCGGGCGATTCAGGAGCGCCGCGAAATTTTTCCGCAAATTCAGGAATCTCCGCCCGGCTGAAATCCCGCAGGTTCAATTGCAAAATTTTTCCGCGCGCCCCTGAATCCAATCGCGCCAAAACTTTTTCATCCGTGATAGGACGAAACGCACTGGCTGGCAGAACCGGCCCACCTGTCAGACGAACTTCTGCGCCCGGCGCGGCCTGCCAGACGATTGGATTTTTGGATGTCCCGGAATCTTCGGCGGTAAGTTTGAAGCTGGCGCTCTGCTGATAAGTGCCGCCATGCACAAGAATTGTAATCGGCGCGCGCAGCTTCTTGGATTTGAGTTTGCGCACCGCATCCCGCGCGCGAACCAAACTCGCGAAAGGTTTTTTAAACGAACCGGAATTCTTGTCGTCACCATTTGGAGCGACATGGAACGTGGCGCCCTGAGCGGTGATTAACGCAAAAAATAAAATCGTGCCGATAAAAATTCGAGAAACAAAATTCACCGCGGGGATGTAGCAGCGATGGCAATCCGGCTCAATGACAAAGACCCCTTCATATTTCGTCGGAAAGGGATTCTCTTCCTTTTGCAAACGCGTGACATCACCACGCAATTTAAAAATTTCCGCCGTGTCGCGATGCAAACGCTCGTTGTCTTGTTGCAGCATAGCCAATCGTTTGACCGCGTCGTCACGCTCGCGGCGCAATTGCGCATTTTCATCAGTCAAAGGTTTTTGTTGCTGATGCAATTGCTGGACTTGATTGCGCAAATCTGAAATCTGCATCGCTTCGTAAACGCTGGTTCCAACAAGAACAGCCGCAGTCGTCGCGATAAGAATTTTTTGTGTCGTAGTCATAATTAAAGTTTTTGCGGCAACGCCTGAAATCGCCGCGACGGAAAGCGCGGAGGAAATCGT
>JALYXC010000526.1 GCA_030947315.1 Verrucomicrobiota bacterium
GTTCTTTGGTTAGCCGTTCCGCAAAATACAGAGGGGTGGGCCGGCCGCAAAACTCGCGCAGATAATAGCTCAATTCCTTTTGAAATTCCGGATCGCGTTGCGCGCGAAAATATTCGTCCTCCAATTCCTGCAATGGATGCATCAAAGTTTCGGGCACGTAACGACCGCCATATTGACCAAAGTGACCATGAGTATCAGGAAGATTTGGGCTGACAAGACTGTTCATGAAAAGATTTTCGCGCAAAGAGGCGCAACGCGCAAAGAAATTTATTGAAAACGCGGCGCCGAAGAAGTTTTCGATTATCACGCCGCCACGAGCGGCAGGTTTTCCACAAAGATTTTCGGGAGCTTGCCTTCCGCCAGCACAGCTTTGGCGTCAAGAATTTCTATGCCGACTAGTTTTTCGCCCGCGCCCATGTTGAGAGCAACTTCGTCGTTGAGGCGCACGGTGCGACATTCGTGTTCGCCTTCAATGAGGCGAATATACAAAGCGTCAATCTCCGAGTCGTAACTAATTTTCATAAGACTTTCTAAAAGTAAAACGTATAGACAGTAATAACAACTATTTCATTATTCTCTTCTTTAACCACGGGCGCGACTTGCTTAATGGCGTAAAATTTCTCCTGCCATTTTTTGCCAAAACTGAAATTGAAGCGGAAAATTTCGCGCCCATGTTTGGCCGGTTCGCGTGCGCCTTTACGAATGGCTGCAATGATTTCGGCTTCCGTCGCGCCACGCTCGATGGATTGTTCGCGGGCATGTTTCGTCAATCGAATCGGTTTCATTGAGCGCTCCGGGCGGCTTGGATAAACTCTCGAATTTTTTGGTGATCTTTTTTTCCGGGAGAAATTTCCACGCCGCTCGAAACATCAATGCCATAAGGTTGAACCTGCCGCACCGCTTCCGCGACATTTTCCGGCGTCAATCCACCCGCGAGAAAAATCGGTTTGCCAATTTTTTTGGCCTCGTTGGCTAAATCCCAATTAAATTTTTCTCCGGTGCCGCCTGATTTTCCCGCCACATAACTATCCAGAAGATACGCATCGGTTTTGTAATTGGAAATTTCCGCCAAAGAATTTGCGTCTTTAATGCGAAACGCTTTCATGTTCATCATGCCGAAACGCACGCAAAAATCCGGCGTTTCCTCACCGTGAAACTGTAAAAGATTCAGCCCGCAATTTCTTATGGCTGCAAAAACTAATTCCGGTTCGGCATTCACAAATACGCCGACTTTTAAAATGTAAAGAGAAATTTTTCCCGCGATTTTCGCGGCGGTCTCCATCGAAACATTTCGCGCGCTCTTTTCGTAAAACATAAAGCCGAGCGCATTAGCTCCAGCCTCGACGGCGGCTTGCGCATCGTCCAGATTTGTGATGCCGCAAATTTTTATTTTCAAATCCATGGAAAATTTCTGGCCTGTTTCGAAGACGTAAATTCGAAAATAACCCACACCGATTGTCTTTCAACGTATCCGATCCTCTCAAAAATTCCAGACGTGATATAATTTTGTCGTGCATCGAATTTTTCTTTTGTCGCCGGCACATTCGGGCGGTCAACGCGCGAAAATGCTTTTTAATGAGCGCGCCCAATTTGATTTGGCGCAGCGTTTGCGTTTGAAAACTGTTCCGCTCGGCGAAGTTTTCAGTTTTCTGAGCGGCCTTTATTTTCGCGGCAAATGGGCTTACGCAAAAAAATTTGCCCGACCGCCCATCGGATTTCCAGGCGCTTTTGTCATTACTTCCAATCGCGGCTTGCTCGATGCTGACACGCCGATCACGCTGCCAGAACTGAGAAATTTTGCGCAAGTGGAAATTGACCCCGACGATTTGCGCTATCGCGATCCTTTGCGGCGCGAAGCTCGGCGAATCGCGGAAATCCTCGGAGAAAATTGCGAAGTGATTTTGCTGGGAAGTATTGCCACGGGAAAATATACCGACGAGCTGTTGAAAGTTTTTGGCCGGCAACTTCGTTTTCCTTTGGAGTTTGTCGGGCGCGGCGATATGAGCCGCGGCGGTTTAATGTTGCGCTGCGCTGCCGATGGAAATGAATTGGAATATATTTCTGTTCAAGGCGCGGTGCGTCATGGAAAACGTCCCGAAAAACTAATCAGGTTGGCAAAAAAAATCTGATTCTCGGGTTTCAGAAATTTTCTTTTGGCCACGGCCTGGCGAACGTTACAATCTTTGACACGCTGGACACCAGCAAGTCGTTCGTCCCCCGATGGTGGCGTGTTGCAAAACGGAATGATCTTTCGGGCAATGTCCTTTCTTTTTCCAGCGATGTTGGAAGAGCCAGGAGCGAGGGGGATCGGAAAAATCCTCGCCAATAATTCTCAATGCGGCGCGACAGACTGACCGAATTTTTTGATAAAGCATCTTCCGCTTTGCGCTGTTGATTATTCCCGCAGCGGCGCGAGGATGTATCTGCGATTGCCACAAAATTTCGTCCGCCATCCAGTTGCCGATTCCCGGAAAACCATTTTGCAAAAGTAAAACCGCTTTGATCGGCGCGGTGCGGCGCCGCTGCAAAAATTTTTCCAACGCGGTCAGCGTGAATTTAGAAGAGACCAGAGAGGGCGGCAATTTTTTCCACCAATCGGGCGGGTTTTTTCCGTGATGAAATAAAACGCGCCCGAATTGGCGAGGATCACTAAAAACCAAGGCCCGCTTTTTTTGCAAGAGCGCCAAATGATCATGCGAAGTGGGGTGAAAATCATTTGTCTCAACGCGTAATTTTCCGGTCATGCCGAGATGAATGGCCAGCCAATTGCCGCCGGAAAATTGAAAAAGCATCTGCTTGCCGTGCGCCTCCGATTTTAAAAAAGTTGCGCCGCAAAGATTCTTTTTAAAATTACTTAAATCAATTCCGCGAAAAATTCTTTTGGCGCCATGCAGATGGAGGGCGACAACTTTTTGCTTTAATCCGCCGTTCCATTGCTTGCGATAGAATTCTACTTCAGCCAATTCGGGCATGAAGCAATTTGGTTTGGATCAAACTAATTTGGAACAGTAAATTCAAAAAAAATTAGCGCTCTTCCAAGGTGCTGTCGCAATACTTAAAAATTGAACTAATAAAAGGCTCGGTTTTTCCTGTATCAAAAAAAAGGGGATTAGTGCTGATATACAATGCCCCTTCTTCACGTCAATCTATGAATCGGGAAGCTGTGAAGTTTTCAACTCTGCGGCGCCATAACTCTTAAAAATATAAAACAAAATAAAATTATGAATAAACAATTAATGGTCGCATTCGTGGCAGGCTGTCTGACATTCAGCGCTTCCATCAGTCGCGCCGAAGATAAGCCCAAAACTGCCGGGACAAATCAGCTTTCCAGTTCCGATCAAAAATCGAAAGTAGCGCGAAAGGATTCAAAATTCGTTCGCGACGCGGCTCAAGGCGGCGCAATGGAAGTTGATCTCGGCAAACTCGGCGTGGAAAAAGCGCAAAATCCCGCTGTCAAACAATTTGCCCAGCGCATCGTGGATGATCATACTAAAGCCAATCAGGAATTAACCAAAATCGTCGAACAAAAAGGAATTAAATTGGCGGAACCTTCCAAAAAGGAATCGAAAATGACCGGGCATTTGCGGGGGCTTTCCGGCGCGGAATTTGACCGCGCTTATCTTCAACACATGGTTAAAGATCATGAAAAGGACATTAAAGCGTTCGAAAAAACAGCCGAATCGAGCGAAGATTCACAGATCAAAGAGTTCGCTTCCAAAACACTCCCCACACTCAAAGAACATTTGAGCATGGCCAGAAATCTTTTGGAAAATCGCGGGACGACTAACGAAGTTCCGGCTCGCGCAAATCCACCCACAAAGAAAACGAATCCGTAATATTCACCGTTGAAAAAACAATTAAAAAATAAATATAAAAACTAAACTATGAAAATGAAGACATTCTTCTTGGCTGCCGCACTGATTTTACCGGCCAGCGCCACGAGAGCGGAGCATCAATGGAATTGGGATATGAAAGATCGTTGGAAATACGATCACGATTCCAACGAAAAATTTACCGCCAACGAATTCTCGCTTGATGCTTTTGGATTATACCGGCACCGGCAAAGGGAGTTTACTGCCTTTCCGAATACGAATATCCGGCATGGCGGCAGATTCGGCGGCGGCGTGGGAATGAATTATTTTTTCACCCGCAATTTCGGATTGGGCGCTGATAGCCAAATTCTGGATAATGGCGGAGACTTTATTGATAATGCTTCAGGCAATGTCATTTTCCGTTGGCCGATTGGCTGTGTGGCTCCGTACGTTTTTGGCGGAGGTGGCCGCGAATTTGGCCCTCATTATCAATGGACCGGTGACGCGGGCGGCGGAGTTGAATTCCGCTTGAACCATTGGACCGGAATTTTTGCCGATGCCCGCTATGTTTTCACCGCTAAAACTTCGGACTACGCGCTGATTCGGGCTGGTTTGCGTTTGGCCTTTTAATTAAATTAATCCAGCACATTCAAGCCGAGGATTTTTCCTCGGCTTTTTTTTGCGCTAAAAAAAACAGAGAAAATTCCCGCCCAGTTTATAAATATTTCTGGCGACAAATTTCATTTTTAAAAGTAGTTTTATTTTTTATGACGATTACCTACGAACAAATCTGCAAACACGCTTATGAAATCTGGGAACAAGAAGGCCGACCGGAAAATTGCGCGGGAAGCCATTGGCTCCGAGCCGAGGAAGAATTGCGCCAGGCCGGCTTGAAAAAACAAAAAGGCCGGAAACTTAAATCGAAAGATCCGGCCATGCTCAATACCCGAAATCTCTGAAAAATTTCCGCAAATTGCCGAATCGTTTAAAGCCAAAGCGGCGAAATTTTTAATTCAATTTATTACTTCCCTTTTTCTCGCGTGATGCCCACGTCTGCTCGCCAATTAATTGTGAACGCGGACGATTTCGGGCGTTCTTCCTCGATCAATGCCGCAGTCGTGCGCGCGCATCGGCAAGGAATTTTAACCAGCGCCAGCCTGATGGTTAACGAAAATGCTTTTGCTGAAGCAGTCCAACTCGCGAAAGAAAATCCGCAACTGGGCATCGGTTTGCATCTCACCCTTCTGGGCGGGCTTTCGACATTAACCGCGGAAAAAATTCCTGGTTTGGTGGATTCAAAAAATCAATTTTCCAACCATCCGGTCAACGCGGGTTTTCGTTATTTTTTTAGTGGCAACTTGCGCTCGCAGTTGCGCGCAGAAATGGCGGCGCAATTCGAGAAATTTCATTCCACCGGTTTGAAATTGGATCATGTCAATGGGCATATAAATATCCATTTACATCCCGTTATTTTTAAACTTTTAATCGAAAACGCCGTGGCGTGGGGCATTCGACACATGCGTCTGACCTGCGACCCGCTCGGACTAAACGCGCGTTTAGCCGTGGGCCAGTGGGCTTATCGGCTTCGTCATTATTTTATTTATCGGTCCTTGTCCAATTGGGCGCGTCCGATTTTGCGCCAAAATAATATCCGTTTTACCCAACAGGTTTTTGGTTTGTTGCAAAGCGGGCGAATAAATGAAGAATTCTTATCGCGCTTATTGGGGCAATTGCCCGAAGGCGATTCGGAGCTTTACTCTCATCCATCGCTTGACGATTTTAAGGATGAATTAGATGCCTTGACCAGTCCCGCTATTAAAAATCTGTGCGAGAAAAATAATATCAAACTCATCCGCTACCAGGATTTAACATGACAAAAATAATTATCATTCTGCTTATCGCTCTTGTTTTCGAAGCGGTGGGCGTGGTTTTTTTAAGTGGCGGCTTAAAAGAAATCGGCGAACTAAAACAAGTCAATGTCAGCGCCATCGCTCAACTCATAAAACGCGGCGCGACCAACGGAAAAATATTGCTCGGCATTCTTTTTGAAGCGATCTTTTTTGGCGCTCTTCTTTATCTCCTTTCGCAGCGCGATGTCAGTTTGATCTGGCCGCTGACTTCGCTCGGTTTTGTCATTACCGCCGTGGCCGCAAAAATTTTTCTGCACGAACAGGTTTCTCCGGTCCGCTGGATTGGCGTTGGTTTGATCGTACTGGGCGCTGCGTTCGTTTCTTACGGGGAAAAATCCAAGGATCAAAAATCTTCCGAGCGGCCAGCGCTCAACGGCAAAAACTGAATTGAACTGGTGTTTTAGTCCTCCGGTCTTTTTTGGTTATTTTAGACCGACAAAAATAAAACCGAATTTTGCGATGACGCGCAAAGTCGAATGTGGCTCTGATTTTGGAAATTGAAAGCTACCGAGAAAAATCTATTTAACTTTTCAACTGCGTTCAGATGCTTAGTTTAAAGGTCGTTCATGAAATTATTTAATTTCGTTTTATTTATTCTACTGGGAACTTTTTCGGCTCGCCCGCAAACCGTTGAAACCACGCGAAAATTAACGTTGCAGGACTGCATTGAACTGGCGGTGGAACATAATTTCGATGTGCGCATCGAACGGTACGGCCCGGAAATTCGGCGGTTTAATCTAGCTGCTGCCTATGCTATTTACGATCCGGTTTTCGAAGCTTCCGCGACGCATAATTTTAATTCGAGAGAAGGCGGCCTGAATCGCGTGACCGGGCAGAGC
>JALYXC010000546.1 GCA_030947315.1 Verrucomicrobiota bacterium
CGTTACCGCTGGCCGAACCAAAAATTGAACTGGCCAAAGCGGTGACTGACGCGCATTTCGCCCGGACAACTGAGAACCAATTTTTGGAAATTATTTATCGCAGCGGCAAAAAAGATTTTCTTTATCGCGGCGATCTGGCGAGTGGCGCGATTATCGCAGCGGTCGTCGAACGCGCTAAAAGTCTCGCCATAAAACGGACAATTGAAACGAAGCAAGAAACGAAATTGACGCGCGAAGATTTGATTCAGGCCTTGCAAAAAGAATATGCGGAAAATGATTTGTTCCCGCCGACGGATATCACCGAAGATTGGCTGAAGCTCACTGATTTCGATCCTGAAAATGTGATCAAGCTCGGCCCGATTCGCCCGCGCAAAGATGAGGGAATGGGGAAGGGAATTGTTTAAGAATTTCGAATTCTGAGTTTTTAATTTTTAATTTTGAATTGGTATTCATGATTTTATTCGGCATCGAAACAGAAATCGGCATCGCGCGCGATAACGCCGATAATCTTGATGTAGTGGCCGAATCCATCGCGCTGGTCCGCAGTGCGGCTGAACCGGGCGTGCGAATGCGCTGGGATTACGAAGCGGAAAATCCTCACGCTGATATGCGCGGATTCAGCGTGGACGAATTGCGGCAGGACACCGACGAAGCCAATTATTTCGCGCAGGATTCCCAACGCGAACTCAGTTTTGCCGAAATTAAAAGTGACCTGGTTCTCGGCAATGGCGCTCGATTTTACAACGATCATGCGCATCCCGAATATTGCACGCCCGAATGCAGCACACTTGATGAACTCATCGCGCATGATCGCGCGGGTGAAAAAATCCTGATGCGTTGCGCCAAAAAACTTTCCGAGGAGCGCGGCGAAATGGTTCGGCTCTACAAAAATAATACGGATTTTTTTGGACACAGTTACGGTTGCCACGAGAATTATTTAGTCCCGCGCTCTTTGCCCTGGGAAAAGTTGGCGCAAGGAATTCAAGCCTTTCTCGTGACGCGCCAGATTTTTGCCGGCGCGGGAAAATTTGCGATTGAAGCCGAAGACAAATTTCTGCATTCCGGTTTTCAAATTGCGCAGCGCAGCGATTTTTTCAGCGAATTGCAAAGCGTGGACACCATGCAGCGTCGTCCGATTATCAATACTCGCGACGAGCCGCACGCCAATCCTGCGCGTTATCGGCGGTTTCACGTGATTCTCGGCGACGCCAATATGTCGCCCTTCGCCACCCGCTTAAAAGTTGGCACGACGGCGCTCGTCCTGGAAGCCATGGCTCGATTTTCTCAACGCGTGTATCCCGTTTTGGCTGATCCGCTCGGAGCGTTGCGCGCTATTTCGCATGACAACAAATTTAAATGGGAAGTCATTTTGCACGATTCAAAAGTGATCACGGCGATAACGGTGCAACGAAAATATTTGCAAGCCGTCCGCGAGCTTTGCGATTTATCGGACGCTGCCAAAGCCGCGCTGGTGCTCGATTGGGAAATCGTCCTGAACGATTTGGAGACCAATTATATCCGTTGCAAAAACCGTCTGGATTGGGTGGCTAAACTTGTTTTGGTGCGCGAATTCCAAGCCGCGCAAAAGTTGCGCGATGACGATCCATGGCTGCGCAGCCTCGATTTGGAATATCACCGGTTGGATCTAGAGGAAGGTTTATTTTACGGCCTGGAACAAACCGGCGCCATGGTCGGAATCCCCGACGAGCAAGCGGTGCGCCGCGCGATTTCCGAGCCGCCGGAAACCACCCGCGCTTTGATTCGCGGCAAATGTATTCAGAAATTTCCGCACGCGATTCTTTCCGCGCAATGGGATCACATCACGCTGGAAGGAAAAAATGGGCCGATTAAAATTTCGCTGTTGGATTTGTTTGAGCAGGAAGAAATTTTTTGTTTGGCCAAAAAAATTGAAGCGGCCCGAGCGCCGGATGATTTGCAGAATTTGTAAAAAGGAATCGCTCGTTAGTCGCAACCTGAACTCGCCCGAACTAAAAGCAGTGGAAATTTTTTTACTCGCGGAAAAATCCCGGTAAATAAATATTGAGCGATAGTCAGCCATAGCTCATCTTCGACTGATGAAAATAATTTTCTTGCGGTTTAATTTACTTTTTATTTTGACGGTGGCGCTGACTTTTTGCGCAAGAGCGGAGATAGTGCAGGTAAATGTCCTGGCTTCTTCCTATTCGCCAGCGGCCGTGCAAATCAATCGGGGCGATACGGTCTTATGGATAAATCAGGACCAGGACTCTCACACCGTAACCAGCGATAATAATACCTGGTCGCCACCGGGTCTTCTAGTGGGCGCGACCGATTCGTTTTCATTTGTTTTTAATAGCGTTGGAACTTTCTCCTACCGCGATACCTTTGATGGATTCACCGGAACTGTAACGGTGGTGAATCCAAACACGCCGCTGCCCGCGCTGATTTCCAGTCCCACATTTTCTTCGAATGGATTTCGATTCAATATTACAGGCGTGTCCAATAATTTTTATGTGGTGGAAGCTTCCACGGATTTAGGAAATGCCAATGGTTGGATTGCGATCAGCACTAACCGTGCGCCGAGCAATACGTTTAATTTTACGGATGCCACCGCGACCAATTTCAGCAAACGTTTTTATCGAGTGCAAAGTAGATAATGACGACTTTGCTCATCGCTACGCGCAACGCGCATAAGGTTAAAGAAATTCAAGCGATTTTAGGCGGTTCATTTCAATATCTTACGCTGAACGATTTTTTATCCGCGCCAATAACTGTGGAAGACGCGGATAGTTTTACCGGCAATGCGACCAAGAAATCTGTCACGCTGGCAAACTGGATTTCAGAAATTCCAGATTCAAAATTTTCAAGCGCAAATTTTTTTGTGCTTGCCGACGATTCTGGTTTGGAAGTGGAGGCGCTAAATGGCGCGCCGGGAATTTATTCGGCGCGATTCGCCGCCGGGCCGGAAAACGGAAATTCTTCCGATGCCGAGAATAATAAAAAATTATTGCGCTTGCTCGAAAATGTTCCGCGGGAAAAACGCTCAGCTCGCTTTCGTTGCGCGCTTGCTTTAACGCCTGTTATACAAACCGATCTCGAAAACCAATCGCCCGTTTGTTTGGCAAACGAAGCTGAATTATGCACGGAAATTTTTGAAGGAATCTGCGAAGGGAAAATCGCCTTTGCGCCAAGCGGGCATGTCGGTTTTGGCTACGATCCGCTTTTTGTGCCGGATGGTTTCAGCGAAAGTTTTGCGGCGCTCAATGAGGCGGAAAAAAACAGAATCAGTCATCGCGCCAAAGCATTGGAAAAATTGCGCGCCCATTTGCGAGAGTAGAGCCATTTCATAAATCACTTCGGGGAGCGCAGCCGTCTCGGCTGCTGTTCAGCGCGCCCTCGCGCTGAACTTCAGGAACATCCGATTTAATCATTGGATTTGCGCATCCCCCTCCCCGGCCAACGACGACGGCGTCGTTGGCTGCGCCCGAGGCTGGCGCGCTCCCCATTTCTGGGATGAGTTCTAAAATAAACGTCTCGAAAATAATGGCGCGAACTTTCTCAAACAGCATTAATCATTTTTGATTTAACTTTGCCGCGGGCGCTTCGTGCTTCATGGTTGAATCATGTCAGTTTTAATCGCCATCGTGGGCCGGCCTAACGTCGGAAAATCAGCGCTGTTTAATCGCATTATCAAAAAGCGAATCGCCATTGTGCATGATGAACCGGGCGTGACGCGCGATCGCATCAGCGCCGAAGCGGAATGGCGCGGACATCCGTTCACTTTGGTGGACACCGGCGGGATCGGTTTGCAGCGGGGCGAAAAAGCGTCCGACCTCATCACGCAAGCCGCGTTTGATCAGGTGCAAATCGCGATCGAAGCGGCGCAGATAGTTATTCTGGTGGTCAATGTGCAGGAAGGAATTGTTCCGCTCGATCGTGAAGTGGCGGAGCGTTTGCGAAAATCCGGCAAGCCAGTTTTAATCGCGGTAAATAAAGTGGACACGTATCGCGCTGAGGCCGGCGTGGACGAATTCAGCGCGCTCGGTTTTGAAAAACTTTTTCCGGTTACCGCCATTCACGGCGACGGAATTGAACCATTGATGGAAGCCGCGTTCGCGTTACTATCCGCGCAAAGTCTAAAATCTGACAGTCAAAATGTTGAAACATCTGAGGTATCCGATCTTTCAGCTCTTCAATCTCCACTCCCCACTTCTTTAAAACTCGCCATCGTCGGTCGGCCCAATGTTGGTAAATCGTCCCTCATCAATTCATTGACACAATCCGAGCGCGTCATTGTCACGGCCATTCCCGGCACGACACGCGACGCGGTGGATGTGCCCTTTGAAGTTGAAACAGAAGGCGTTCGCCAAAACTATATTTTGATAGATACGGCCGGCGTGCGGCGCGAAGGGCGCGTGGATAATTCCATTGAATTTTACAGCGTGAAACGAACGGAAGATTCCATCGCCCGCAGCGACATTGTGGTTTTCGTTTTGGATGCCGAAGCGGGAATTTTGGGCCAGGACAAAAAAGTAGCCGATAAAATCGTCAGCGAAAAAAAAGCGTGCATCGTCGTTATTAACAAATGGGATTTGGTCACGGAAAATGTGCGCGAAGCGCGCGAAGAAGAAATCGCGCGCCGAAAAACTAAAAAAAGTCGTGACGATAAAACCACTCGCCTGACGACGCTCGGAGAATTTGGAAAATGGGTGCAGGAAAAATTATTTTTTCTCGATTATGCCCCGGTGATTTTTACTTCCGCGAAATCCGGTTTTCATTTGGAGCGTTTGCTGGAAGCGATTCGGTATGTAGCCGCGCAGTTGCAGCAAAAAATTCCGACAGCGATTTTAAACCGGACTTTACAAGACGCGATTGAGCGACGCCAGCCGGTGAGTGTGGCGGGACATCGTTTGAAATTTTTTTATGCCACGCAAGTACGCCAGGCGCCACCGACTTTTTTGCTTTTTGTCAATCGCGCCGATCTTTTTTCTGACCAATATGAAAAATATCTTTCCGGCGAATTACGCCGCGCTTTTGGCTACGAGGGTTGCCCCATCGTTTTAGTAGCCAAAGCGCGTC
>JALYXC010000584.1 GCA_030947315.1 Verrucomicrobiota bacterium
GGCAAACGGCGCGAACGGATCGGTGGAAGTATATTCATTATCCGGATCTCAAGGAGATGGATGAATTGTACGATTTAAAAAATGATCCGTTCGAAATGAAAAATTTGATTCAAGAAACCACCGCGCAAACGTCACTCCAGGAAATGAAAGCGGAATTAAAAAAATTGCTCGAGGAGACAAAATAGTTCCGCGAGCGATTCGACATGAATGTTCTAAAAAAACCGTTTGCCGAATCTTCTCTGCTGGCGCGAGTGGCGCCATTTTTTATTTTTCTCGCGCTAACTTTTTGTCAGGGACAATTCGGCGAGGCTTCGCGCTATTGGTTTTACTTGCTAAAAACGCTCGCTGGCATCTGGCTGATTTGGATGATGCGGCCATTCGTAGCAGAAATGAAATGGGCGTTCAGTTGGGAAGCCGTCGTGGTGGGCGTTTTGATTTTCATTATTTGGGTGGGCATTGATAAATGGTATCCTTCGCTGGATCAGATTTTTCAACGATTCGGATGGTCGCATGTGAAAGCGGAAAAATTATGGAATCCGCACGATCAATTTGGACAAAACTCCCTGCTCGCCTGGTTATTTATTTTTGTGCGCATTTTCGGTTCTGCTTTGGTGGTGCCGCCGTTGGAAGAGGTTTTTTATCGCAGTTTTCTTTATCGCTACATAACTCGTCCCGATTTTGAAACAGTTCCGCTCGGTCAATTTCTCTGGAAACCATTTTTACTTACGGCGGCCATTTTTGGTTTTGTTCATGCTGAATGGCTCGCGGGAATTTTGTGCGGCCTGGCTTTTCAATGGCTCGTGGTGAAAAAACAACGGCTGGGCGACGCCATGACTGCTCATGCCATAACAAATTTTTTATTAGGACTTTGGGTTGTTTGGAAAGGTGATTGGAAGTTTTGGTGATTCATTTTAGTCACGAGGCAAAATATAAAAATCTTCACGGCTTTCTCTTGGGCAAAAGAATTGTCAAAGCGCGAAAACTTCCGTTATCATTCCTGAATCATGAAACGAATTGTCTTTTTATTATTTTTTCTGGCGGCCCACGTCGCGCTTCACGCGGAAGGTCCCGATGATCAATATCTTCAAATTTATAGTTTGATTCAACAAGCCGACACTTTAAATCAAAACGGTCAGGGCACCGTGGCCGCCCAAAAATATTTGGAGGCTCAAAGCGCACTGACCAAGTTGCAATCCATTTATCCGAACTGGAACGAAAAAGTTGTTAAATATCGCTTGAGTTATGTGGCGGAGAAATTGACGCCTTTGCGACCACTTCTTTCCTCCACGAATGCGCCGTCCATCGCGCGAGCGCGGACGAACAAACTGGATGCAGCCGAAGTGCAAACGCAACTTAACTCGCTCAATGCGGAAGTGCGCCGTCTGCAAACCGAGAAAGCAAAACTGGACGGCAAATTAAAGGAGGCCCTGGCCGTTCAGCCCGCCGCGGTGGATCCGCGCCGATTGAATAAAGCTGAAGAAAAAATTTCCACGCTGGAAAAAGAAAGGGATTTATTAAAAGTCACTTTGGATCAACAAAAAGGCAAGCCGGTGGAATCCAAAAAAATAAAGGCCTTGGAAAAAGAACGCGGTGAGTTGCAGGAAAAATTAAAGGAAGCCAAACGCGAAGCCGTCGCCGTGGAATCACGCCACGAAAAAGAACGAAAAAGCCTCCGCGCAGAATCCAAGACGGACAAAAAACTGGAGCACGAACGCAATGAATTGCAAAAGGAATTAAACGCGGCCAGGCAACAATTGGCGGGGGCGGAATCGCGCGCTCAAAAAAATTCGGAGGCAGCCGAATCCAAAAAAATTAAAACCCTCCGCCAGGATCGGGACGAGTTGCAGGGCAAACTGGAAAAAGCCGCCCAAAAAATAACAGCCTTGGAATCCCGCAACGCTGACAAGAAGTCCGCTTCCGAAAAAATCGCGCGTCTGGAAACAGAGCGGGAAGAGTTATTAAAAAAACTTAAAAGCACTCAAGCATTGGCCGCGGATCAGACGCGTCGCCAGGAAGACCTCAAAGCAGAATTTGAATCACGAAGAATCAAAGAACTCGAAAAAGAACGCGCCGATTTACAGAAAAAACTGAAGACTGCTCAAGAACTTGCCGCGGCTCAATCGCTTCGTCAGGGAGAAATCCAATCAGAATCGGAATCCAAAAAAATCCAACAACTGGAAAATGACCGGGCGGATTTGCAGAAAAAATTGCTGGCCGTCAACAAAGAAATGGCCCTGCGCGAAACGACCGATCGCGCCGAAATAAAAAAATTAAAACAAGCCGAACAGGATTTATTGAAAAAAATAAAAAATTCCGGAACGCAGGCGTCTGCTAAAAGATCTTTCCGTTTTTGGCCTTCGCCGAATTATAAAAAACAACTCGCTCAAGCTAAAGCCCGGCTGGAAACCTACGAGGCGAAAGCCGCTCCTTTCACAGCAGAAGAATTGGCTCTGTTTAAAAAACCGGTGGCGCAACCCGCTCCAAAAATTGCGGTTGCTAAAAAAGGGTCCAAAGGATTGCCCGCCGGAACAGGCGCCCTCGCTGCGGAGGCCGAGCTCGATTTTTCGGCGCGCCGCTATGAAGAGGCCGAAAAAAAATACAACGAAGTTTTGAGTCAGGACCGAAAAAATGTTTATGCGCTGGCTAATTTAGCTTCGACCCAAATGGAATTAAATCATTCCGCCGAAGCCGAAAAAAATGTCGAGCAAGCGCTCGAGGTGGATCCGGATGACGCCTTTAGTTTGCTTCTGCTCGGCAAATTGCGATTCAGCCAAAATAAATTTGATGAAGCCATTGATGCACTGAGTCGTTCCGCAAAAATTAATCCCAAAAGCGCTGAAGTCCAAAACTACCTGGGCATCGCCCTGAGCGAAAAAGGAGAGCGCGGTCCGGCGGAGGCTGCCTTGCGCAAAGCAATCCAATTACAACCGGACAACGCAAGCGCTCATCATAATCTTGCCATTATTTATGCCGCGCAGAAACCGCCTTTTCTGGAATTAGCCCGCTGGCATTACCAAAAGGCGATCGGTTTCGGGCATCCCAAAAATCCGGAACTGGAAAAACTCCTGGCCGAAACGAAATAACTTGCCGCGTTTTCAACTTCGTGCTCTCGACTAGCGTCTCTCGACAAAATTATGCGCCAATCAGTCGAAGAAATTTCAGTGGCTACTCGCGGACGAGGTTTTTACGAAATCACCCGCGACGTTGAAAAACTCCTAGGAAAAACTAATTTTCAAATCGGCCTGGCCACACTGCATTTGCAACACACTTCGGCTTCCTTATTAATTCAAGAAAATGCCGATCCAGAAGTGCGCCGCGATTTCGAACGATTTTTTGCGCGACTGGCGCCCGATGGCGACCCAATTTTCCAACACACTGCCGAAGGCAAAGACGATATGCCCGCGCACATTCGCGCGGCGCTGACGGCGGTGAATCTAAGTATTCCGATCGTTAATGGAAAATTAGCGCTCGGCACCTGGCAGGGAATTTACCTTTGGGAACACCGTCTGGCTGCACATCGGCGACGCGTGACCGCACATTTTATCGGTGAATAGATTGACGTTGCGTTAATGTAGCAATTGTTCTGTAGTCGCAATCTTTCGTTGCGAGGAATTAAATATGAAACTCTGCTTAGTCCAAGCCTG
>JALYXC010000587.1 GCA_030947315.1 Verrucomicrobiota bacterium
GGTCACTCATATGCCTGCTCGCGAATATTGACGTGATCGAATTGACCACCCAATTTAAGAGTCGGCAGTGGTTTTCGATCTCGCCGATTACGAGTCAGGGATTTAATAAAACGATCCACTTCAATCACTAGATTTTCGGGAAGCTGATCAATTTCTTTTTTTACAAAATCTTTTGTGGTCATGTTTAGAAGCAAACTAAATCTTTTCAACTTCGGGTCAAACGGAAATCTTGGCTGAACCTTTTGTTTTGAAAAGTTTTCTGAATGGCGACGCCAATTGATCGAACACCGCCAGCCGTTTCAATCGTTCAATAGAACTCGTTGGCGAAATTCCGCGCGGACAAACTTCGCGACAATTTCCCAGCGTGTGACAGCGGAACGCCCCGTTTTCCCCAGCCACATTTCTCAGACGTTCCGCGCGCTTTCCATCGCGTGGGTCCATCACCAGATTAATCGCGCGATGCAGCGCCATCGGGCCGAGAAAACGCGGGCTTAAAGTGACCATCGTGCAGGCCGAATAACAGGCGCCACAATCTATGCACTGGGGTTGATGTTCCATCGCTTTCCATTCCTTGCTCTGGTGCGAAATTTTATAAAAATTATTTTGATCCAAATCTTCCCTCGGAATGAACTGTGGAATGGAACGCTGATACGCATTCCAAAACGGACTGAGATCAACCGCCAGATCCCGCACCACCGGAAGATTTCGCAATGGCTCAATTTTTAATTTTGGACCGATGGTTTTCACCAACGTGCTGCAAGTTAATTGTTCGCGGCCATTGACAACCATCGCACAGGAACCGCACATGCCCACGCGACAGGAAAATCGAAATGCCAGGTCGGGGATAGTTCCGCGTTGCAAAACAAAAAGCGCATCGAGAATACTCGCGCGTTCGTTCACCTCAATTTCCTGAGTTTGAAAATGCGGAGCCTTATCATTATTTGGCGTGAAACGCTGGACGCTAACGCTGATGGTTAACACAGTTCCATCGTAGTCTGAAGAAAAAGCCGTGGCAAACGGTTTTCAAGCTTGGTTCAAAAACGAAACGGCCAAACTTTGAATGGCAATTTATTTAAACTGGTTTGCCATTCTTGCGCAGCGATAACAGGCAAAGATACCTGCTCCGAGCAAAATTAATAAAGCTGACGACGTCTCCGGCACGACCGCTCCTTCGCGGGAACCGGAGATCTTAAGGGTGTTAAATTAATTGACGTGAAAGTTACATGTTCTCTTTGGTCTTCATCTCCCGTGATAACCTTCCCAACCTGTGTTCGTAGTCCACGTTTTCTTCCAGCAATTATTGAACTCGGGGGCAAACTGCTACCGCCACAGGATCGGAACATGCCCCGCGGCTGGGGGCGCAACATCTGGCAAAACGACCCGAGTCGCCGCTGCGCCGACTTTGGTCGGAAGCGCGACAACCCTCTCCGTTTGCTTTTCACCCAAAGTCGTTTGTCAAACGACCACCGTCGGAGAGGAAACGGACCAGTCCGTTTCACTGGAGGGAAAGGTTGTCCATGCCCCGACCCCGGTCGTTTTCAAAACCACCCAGGTTGCAGGGCAAACGACCGAGGTAGAACGTGCTCTGACCGAGGTAGTTTGGCAAACTACCTGAGAATTATCGTTGAAAAACGGCCTGTTTTCTCAAAAAACCGGCAAAATTGGTCAATCTGTCCGCGCCCTGAACAAAACCTTTTCATTTCACGCCCATATTCCTAAACTCCCGCGCATGAGGAAGAAAGCCGACGCAAAATCACTCACCGCAGAGACGCAGAGACGCGGAGACTCTGTCTCCCTCTCCTTGGGGGAGAGGGACGGGGTGAGGGCGAGCAAAACCATCGCGAAGCCAAGCTCCCTCCTCGACATGCGCGTTATTTATTGCGGCGATAACCTGGAGCAACTCAAGAAACTTCCCGCCGCCTGCATTGACCTGATTTATATTGATCCGCCGTTCAACTCCAACCGCAACTACGAAGTGTTCTGGGGCGAAGCAAAAGAGAAGCGCTCCTTTGATGACCGCCACGAATCCACCAAAGCTTACATTGACTACATGCGCCCCCGCTGCGTGGAACTGGCGCGCGTCTTGAAAAAGACCGGCAGTTTTTATTATCACTGCGACTGGCACGCCTCGCATTACGTCAAGGTGATGCTCGACCAGATTTTTGGGGAGAATAATTTTCAAAATGAAATAATTTGGAAACGAACGAACAACCCAAAAGGTTCGCAATTCAAAGATCGAAGATACGGCGTTTATACCGATTCAATTTTTTTCTACTCAAGTAGCGACCAATACACTTTTGAACTTGATCGAATCAAAACGCCATTGACTGAGCAAGAAC
>JALYXC010000204.1 GCA_030947315.1 Verrucomicrobiota bacterium
ACATTGGTCAGCCCTTCTTCAAAGACGGCCGGCGGTTTTCCTTGCCAGACAAGGGCGAACTTTTGGTCATCGGCCACGGCCAGCGTTGCCGTGAAGCTGTTAATTTTATTGAGAATTGTATTTTTCATATTTCCGTTCGATTGAATTTCAGTTTGACGGGAGTTACGCAATGAGGATGGGCAGGAACTTTTTGCCGCGCAAGCGTAAAATTGCCGATTTTTTGCATTGCTTGAACCTTCTGGCGCAATGCTTGGTGTGTCTGCGCGATTTCTTAATCGTCCGCGTGGATTTCTGGGTGGGCGCGAATGATTTCTTGTAGAGCGGCGTTCATTTCTTTGGCGTCCGGCTCGATCTCTTCAGCATCCCGCTGAATTTCTTTATCATTCGCGTGAATTCCTTCACTATCCCGGGCCATTCTTCATCCTCCGCGAACATTCCTTGGATGTTCGCCGTCATTGCGCGAGCCGCAGTTTCCATTTCTAACGCGTCCGCGACCGTTTTTCGGAGTGACAACGACTATTTGGATTCAGCCGCAATTGGGAAGGAGCCTCAATTAATTTAACGGGATGCCGCGGCGGATGTAGGTGGGAATATCCAAGTCTTCGCCGTCATGAATGGTCGGCGCGCTTTTCTCAAAACGGCCTTTGGCAATTATATCCAAGGGCAATTGTCCCTGGCGCAGCGCCGATTTTTTTCGGAGGCGCGAACCGCCCAGTTGTTGGCTCAACAATTTTTCTTTTCTTTCTTCGGATAATTCAGGCGGCGGCGCCACCAGCCCGGAAGACCGACGGCCCACTTCCGGAAGAGCGGCTTCCATTTCCGGCCGCGGGAAAACTTCTTCCTCTATTTCGGACTCCGCTAAAATCTTTTTGGCCTCGTCGCGATTGGGGCGGCGTGAAGCAATGAGCGTGACGCTGATTCGGTTGGTGAATTGCTCATCAATGGCCGCGCCAAAAATCAGATGCGCATTTTCACATTGGCGATTGATTTGTTCCATCACACAGTTGACTTCACTCATAGTCAAATCAGGGCCGCCGACCAAACTCACCAACGCCGAATCGGAATTGCTCAAGGCGTGGCCGTCGTCGAGAAGCGGATGAGCCAGCAGTTTTTCTACAAGATGTAGCGCACGATTTTCCCCGCTCGCCTCAGCCATGGCAAAAGAACTTTCGGCATGGCGTCCGCGCGTAACAGCGCAGAGATCGGCAAAATCAACTTGGATTAATCCGCTTTGAGTCAACAACCGCCAGATGCCGCGAATGCCTTGCGCGAGAAGTTCGTTGCTGATTTTAAACGTATCAATCACGCTGGTATTTTCATCAATCAGTTTGAAAATTTTTTGGTTCGGAACGCAAATCACCGCATCGGCTGCGGCTTTAAGTTGTTGCAAACCGAGTTGGGCCTGGCGCTGACGGCGCGTTCCTTCAAATTCAAAAGGAATCGTGACGAGCGCCAAAACCAACGCGCCACTTTCTTTGGCGGCTTGCGCGACAATCGGGCCGGCGCCGGTGCCGGTTCCTCCGCCGAGACCGGCCGTAATAAAAATCATATCCGCGCCCGCGCAGGCCGATTTTATTTTTTCCAAATCTTCCATCGCTGCGGCTTTGCCCATTTCGGGATCGCCACCGGCGCCGAGGCCGCGGGTTAATTTTGCGCCTAAAATAATTTTCTCAGTCAACGAAGAAGCCGCCAATGATTGGGCATCAGTGTTGATAGCGGCGAAAACAATGTCCGGGAAAGCTTGCTGGGCCATGTGTTGAGCGGCATTGACGCCGGCGCCGCCGATGCCGAAAACTTTGACGGAAATTTTCCGCGGTTCGGCCAGCGGGATCGAGGCAAGGGAAGAATTCATAAATTTATCTTTTAAAAATTTCGGTGATGCTTTTGAGTCCGCCAGAAATTAATCCGCTGCTGCCTTTTCTTTTTTGTTGAATGGAACCGAATTTAACCAAGCCGATAGCTGTGGCAAATTCCGGCTGATCCAGAGCGGATTTAAGTCCATTGATGGAATTGGTTTTGCCGAGATGGGCCGATATATTGAAAATTTTTTCAGCCAGATTTTGAATGCGCAAAATCCGCGCGCCGCCGCCGCATATAAAAATTCCCGCCCGCAAATAATCGAGCAATCCTTCCCGCGCCAAGTCTTTTTCGATAAGTTGAAAAATTTCTTCCAACCGCAGCGACATGATGCGCTGGAGATGTTGGAGATTGACAACTTTCGCGGGCAAGCCGAGTTCGTTCGGAATGGAAATCGTTTGTCCTTTGGCCGCTTCATCCAGCAGCGCGGAACCGGATTCAATTTTTAGTTGTTCGGCGCGGCCCAGGGGAACTTTTAATCCAAGCGCCAGATCGTGCGTGATATGATCGCCACCGACGGCCAACACGCCTGTGTGTTTGATAATGCCATCAGAACTCACTGCGTATTCGGTCGTGCCGCCGCCGATATCAATGACCAGCGCGCCTAATTCTTTTTGTTCATTGGAAAGAAGCGCCAAGGCCGAAGCCATTCCGTTGAAAACCACCGTTTCCACTTCCAATTGCAATCCTTGCACGACGCGCATTGGATTTTTCAGCCGATTGGAATTTCCGTGAATGACATGCACATCCACCTCGACGCGCGCGCCGAGCATTCCGACCGGATCGGAAATTCCCTCTTGTCCATCCACCAAAAAATGCTGGCGAATGGTTTGGATAATATAATTTTCGGCGGGAAGATTGATCGTTCGCGCGTTTTTTATGACATCATGAACATCGTCCTCGGTAATTTCACGATCAGCGGAAACCACTGGATGAACGCCGCGATTGTTAAATCCGCGAATATGGCTGCCGGTCACTCCCAGATAAACCGAGCGAATTTCGATGTTGGCCATCTGCTCGGCTTCGACGATGGCGTTGCGCACATCTTCTCCCGTCTTGGCAAAGTCAACAATTTCTCCTTTGCGCACGCCGCGCGAACGCGACTGGCCCACCCCGATAATATTCAATGCGCCCGCCGAATTGATTTCGCCCACCACCGCGCAGATCTTGGAAGTGCCAATTTCCAAACCGACCAAAGGAGAAGAAAAATCAAACATTTTTTTTCTTGCGCGCGGGTTTTAAGTTTCGGGATATCACAGGCGAAGCGGACTCGG
>JALYXC010000615.1 GCA_030947315.1 Verrucomicrobiota bacterium
TGATAGACAATGTAAGGGGCCGTCGCGGAACGATTCGCTCCTTGCGGCCACCACGCATAAACCGAATGAGTGCCGCCGGTGATGGCACCAATCCATGTTGCAGAGTCGCTGACCGCAACGGTCGAACGATAGCGGTAATCGGTTCCGTACTTATCTGTCGAACTGGTGCCGGTGGACCAATTCGCCGAGGCCGAGAAATTGGCGCTGCTGTTGTCAACAATAACGGCTGCGGCCGTTGTGTTGTTGGGGCTATGCACAATGCCTCGAACACATCCCTTGCCATCAGATCGAACCAGGGAAGAACCATTGTTACCCGACCGATTCAACGTTGCGCGCCCGCTCGAATTCACGTTCTGCTCGCACACATAGACGTGTCCGGCGTCAACGTAATCGACGACGGCGAGATGCGTGAAAAAATTCCCGCAGTTGGCCCACCAAATCACCATATCACCGGGAATCGGCACGTAGCCGCTGTTATTAGTGTAAGCATTCATGCCCATCAATGGCGCGCCGTCAAAGACCTGGTAGGCCCAATCCTCGACCGTGCCGTCGCCCTTGAGAAAAGTGCCGCAGTACCAATCGCGCGCGACATAAAGTCGGTTGCCCAATTCGTCGCACTGCCATTTCCAGAGGCAATAGATGCTTTGGCCGCTGGAAGGGCAAACTGTGTAAGAATTTCCCCAGGTGCCACAACAGTCGCCGGCATTCCAATGAACATCGACGCCGTTGCCACCGAGCCATGCGCTGGCCGGGACAATGACGTCGCCCGCATTCAAGGCGTGAGAAATATTCGGAACAGCCAGCAGCAAAATCGCGATGGCACACAAGACGGACCAAACTCGGAATGTTTTTGTAGTTTTCATAATTTTTTTTGTTTTTGTTTTTGTTGTTTTGGACTAATGAACCTCATGGAAATCCGTGCACAGAAATAAAGCCTCGTGCATCGCTTTTCATGGATGATTTGAAACTGAGTGTCTGCCAAAGGCCGGCGTCTGTCAATAGTCGTTTTGAGCGATTTTCAGCGGGGTTCGCCGCTATAGAATGTCCAGGGTCCAAAGTCCAAAGTCATCGACTCGCGCGCGGCGTCTTTGGCTTTGGAAATTGGACACGGGACTTTGGGACGTCCACTTTACTTCCTACTCGACGACGCAAGATCTGAAATTGAAACAGAATCGCGAGGTTAAAAATTGAATTTCTCAGTTGACAACCGCGAATTTCATCTAAACTCCCTTGACCCTTACAGGGAAAAATTGAAGAATGGGCCCATGAAAAAAATCGCGATTCTTATCGTTTGCGCGGCGGCGGTTGTCGCGGGCTATAATTTTTTAGCGCCTCCTGGCTCCACCTCGAAAAAAGAAAAGGTCGCTCAAAAAGAAACGATTTCCAAACCTTGGCTTTCTGCGAAATCGTCCGCGAATAAAATGAGGGGAGCCGATCCAGCCCCGGTAATCAGTGTGCTCTTGGATAATCTGTGGGCCGCCTCGCTGGAAAATAATCAGCCCCGGGTTCCGGAAGCGCTCAAAAATCTCACCGACTACCTGGCCGCGCATCCCGAAGCCATGAGCAATGTGCTCGACGTTTTTAAATCCGAGACAGACGAAAAGAAATTTTCTCTGCTGATGCCGATTCTTAACGACTTTGAAAATCCCGAGGGACGCAAGCTCATTACCCAGGCCGCCTTGGAGTTGGCCCAACACGATGCTCTTCCCGCTAAACGCCAGATGGGCCTCTCCCTCTTGACCAAAGCGAGTCCGGTGGACGAAGAATGCCTGCAGGCCATTGCTCAGATTTCCAAAACCGATGCCAATGACCGGGTGCGCGTCACCGCCATTGACATCATGAACGTGTGGCTGACGCAAAACCCCGGGTTAGGAGATAAATTGATCGCAGGGCTGTCCGGAGCAATGGAGTCATCGAACGATGACATCGTGCGCGGACGCGCCCTTCAGGTGATGGCACAACAAAACGTTCAATTGCCGGAAGCCATTTTGAAAACTGTGGCGCAATCTCTCACGGCGACGAATGCGGACAGCCGGATTGCCGCGGTCATGGTGCTCGGAGAAGCGGCGGACGACGCGAAGAGTTACGCGTTGAATCAATTGGAATCGGCTTTCCGCCAGGAAGCCAGTCTGCCGGTGAAGAGGGACATCCTGGTGCAATTGGTTCGCGTGGGAAAAGCCCAGGCGACGGAAATTTTGCAGCGCTTGCCCAATGACAGTGCCATGGCTCAGGACATAAAAGATTTTTTGAAAATTATCGAAGACGGCAAGACGACGAGCATGGACGAGATTTATCAGCAAAAGTTTTCGCTCGAAGCCGGACGTGAAGGCGTAGCCGCTACCACCACAGAGAAGCCAGCCGAAAAGCGCTGAATGGCAGTTCAAATTTGGGAATAACAAGCGTCTGGCTTGATGTGTGAAGCTCACTCTGGATGACTTGGCAGCTCTCCAATAATTAATGGCATTTAAATCGGCGATCAAATTTTAGACTCTCATGAAACTGTCGCTTTTAATTATTATTTTACTTTTCGTTTTTCTCAATCGAAGCCAGGCCGATGCGCCGCGGGAACTTCGAATCGGTCGGGCCGCCCATGCGTTTGATCATCTCGGCAATATCAGCAATCAAGCCGAGGCCGCGTCCGCTTGCGGTATGACAATTATTTATGGAACAGGGCTCGGTGAAGTGGGCTACAACGGACTGCCTTCGCCGAAAGAATTGGCCGAGAAACGGCGCGATGCTACGGCGTACGTTCGTCACGCAAAGGAAAAGGGAATTCGCCTGGCCATTGGCTATGTTTGCGCGACATCAATTGTGAAGCTGGAAGCGTTCGACAAAAATTGGTCGGAAAAATTTCGCGCGCAATTTTCTGCGGCGCCGGCGGAGTGGTTGCAGCAGGACAAAAACGGAAAGCCGCTTCCATCGTGGTATGGCGGCGATTACCGGTCAGCCTGCATGAACAATCCCGATTGGCGGGCGTATGAAAAATTTATGGTTCGCCAACAATTGGAGGCAGGATACGACGGAATATTTTTCGATAATCCCACGGTCCATCCGCAAGGTTGTTATTGCGGATACTGCATGAGGAAGTTCGCATTGTTTCTTAATCGTGCGGGAGAAAAGATCGATGCGGCCGCTCAGAGCGAAGTGCCATTTCTGCGCAAACTGGCCGTAAGCCGGCCAAAGGATTTCATGCAATTTCGTTGTAGCATCGCGGCGGATTTCCTGGCGGAGATAAGAAGTTATGCGCGAACGATCACGCCAGAGGCGCTCATCACCTGCAATAATAG
>JALYXC010000009.1 GCA_030947315.1 Verrucomicrobiota bacterium
GCCTTGACCTCGCTCTCGAACAGGACAGGCAGCACGACGATATTCTGCGGCACGACCTTGAACAGTGCCGAGCCGATCGGCACGGCATGAGCCGGCATGCCGGTGATGAGCATGCGCCGTCTGTCAATTGCGCATTGTCCGATCAGCCCTTCGCCAAATCCCACGCGGGGTGGGTGGCCATGGACTCCGTCATCGGCAAATGCCGAGAGCAATCGCAGGCTCGGCTGTTCATCGGCCTCAACTTGATAGATAACGCCAAGCTGTGCGTTGACCAGCGGCGTCAGCTCGCTGAGCAGCAGCCGGCCCACGGTCTGCAAGTCGCGCTGGCCCTGCAGCATGTTGGTGAAGCGCGCGAGATTGGTCTTGAGCCAGTCCTGCTCGGTGTTGCGGTCGGTCGTGAGCCGCAGATTGTCGATCATCGTATTGATGTTGTCTTTGAGCTCCGCGACTTCGCCGCGCGCTTCGGCCTGAATCGACCGCGTCAGGTCGCCCTTGGTCACGGCGGTCGCCACCTCGGCGATGGCGCGGACCTGTGTCGTCAGGTTCGTCGCGAGAAGGTTCACGTTGCCGGTCAGGTCCTTCCAGGTACCGGCAGCGCCTGGCACGTTCGCCTGACCGCCAAGCCGGCCTTCGACGCCGACCTCGCGGGCCACTGTCGTCACCTGATCGGCGAATGTCGCAAGCGTTCCGGTCATGTTGTTGATGGTTTCGGCGAGTGCTGCGACCTCGCCCTTCGATTTCACGGTGAGGTTCTGCTTCAGGTCGCCGTTTGCGACCGCAGTCACGACCTTCACGATGCCGCGCACCTGTTCGGTCAGGTTCGCCGCCATGACGTTCACGGTATCGGTCAAGTCCTTCCAGGTGCCGGCGACGCCGGGCACCTCAGCTTGGCCGCCGAGCTTGCCCTCGGTGCCGACTTCGCGCGCGACGCGGGTCACTTCCGCGGCAAAAGACGAAAGCTGATCCACCATGGTATTAACGGTGTTTTTCAATTCGAGAATTTCGCCTTTGACATCCACCGTGATTTTTTTGGACAAATCGCCGTTGGCCACAGCCGTCGTCACCGCAGCAATATTGCGAACTTGTCCGGTTAAATTTCCGGCCATGGAATTCACGGTGTCGGTCAAATCTTTCCAGGTTCCCGCGACGCCTTTGACGTAAGCCTGGCCGCCGAGAATTCCTTCAGTGCCGACTTCGCGAGCGACGCGAGTTACTTCCGACGCAAATGAGGAAAGCTGATCCACCAGCGTATTAATCGTGTTTTTCAATTGAAGAATTTCGCCTTTAACATCCACCGTGATTTTTTTGGAAAGATCGCCCGTCGCCACGGCAGTCGTTACTTCCGCAATGTTACGCACTTGCGCGGTAAGATTGCTGGCCATTGAATTGACTGAATCAGTTAAATCTTTCCAGGTTCCCGCCACGCCTTTGACTTCCGCTTGACCGCCCAGCTTTCCTTCGGTGCCAACTTCCCGCGCGACGCGCGTCACTTCTGACGCGAACGAGGAAAGTTGATCCACCATCGTATTGACGGTGTTTTTTAATTCCAGAATTTCGCCTTTAACATTGACCGTAATTTTTTTGGACAAATCGCCGTTCGCTACTGCCGTCGTAACCGCCGCGATATTGCGCACTTGCGCCGTTAAATTGCCCGCCATGAAATTCACCGAATCGGTCAAATCCTTCCAAGTTCCCGAAACGCCTTCCACTTTCGCCTGTCCGCCCAATTCGCCTTCGGTTCCCACTTCACGAGCCACGCGCGTCACTTCAGAAGCGAACGAACGAAGCTGGTCCACCATCGTGTTAATGGTGTCTTTCAATTCAAGAAATTCCCCCTTGACGTCCACCGTAATTTTTTTCGTCAAGTCGCCGGTGGCCACAGCGGTCGTCACGGTCGCGATATTGCGCACTTGCGAAGTTAAATTCGACGCCATCAAATTCACGTTATCGGTCAAATCTTTCCAGGTTCCCGCCACGCCTTTTACTTTCGCTTGACCGCCCAATTTTCCTTCGGTGCCAACTTCGCGCGCGACTCGCGTGACTTCTGAAGCAAAGGCCGAAAGCTGATCCACCATCGTGTTGACCGTTCGCGCCGTTCGCAAGAATTCGCCTTCCAACTGTCGCCCTTCGATTTCCACAGTCATGTTCTGCGACAAATCGCCTTTGGCCACCGCGCCGATGACGCGCGCCGTTTCGCTGATCGGATGCACTAGACAATTGATCAGTGTGTTGACCGACTCCACTTGTTCCGACCATGCGCCGGAAACAGTTCCCTGCAATAAACGTTCGGTGATTTTTCCTTCCCTCCCCACCACATAACTAATGCGACTAAGCTCCGCAGTCTGTCGCGACATTAATTCCGCGACATCATTAAACACGTCGGCCACTTTTCCTGCTGTGCCAGTCAGGGCCACCGGCATTCGCACGGAAAAATCGCCTTTTTTGAGGGCGGTCAACGCGATCAGCATTAATTTTAAATCCAAATCAGAACCGTTCCCGTTTTGCGCATCCAAGCTGTTTAACAAGGTCGCTTCGGGCGAAACTGTCGTGGTAGCGCGATTGGATTGATCAGAGCGCATCGCGGGTTTTTCAGTTTTTTTGGGCCTCTTTATTCCTGAAGAATTTATTTTTTTCATGGGATTTATTTCCTGAAAATACTCGTTGTCCGCTGAGATTTTCATCATGTTACCATTACGGGAATATCAGAAAAGAGCAATCTGGATTACTGAAAATGGCGCTTAAATCTACATCAGGGAATCCTTGCAGAGTAGCGGCGACGTCGCGTCGACGTAATTTCTCGAAACAAATCAGCGCCCGGAAAGACTCGCCAACCGATTCAGATTTATAAGATTGAAAACTTGAACTCCTCTCGCAACCATTCTCTCATGAAAAAACGTTGTGCCGGGTTGCTTTGGTTTTGTTTGATTTTTACCGCTCCTCTCTTTGCCGAAAATTGGCCGGCCTGGCGCGGCGCCAATGGTTTGGGAATCACATCAGAAACAAATTTGCCGCGACACTGGAGCACCACTGAAAATGTTCGTTGGAAAATTCCTCTTCCTGAACCGGGAAATTCCACTCCGATCGTTTGGCAAAACAAAATTTTCATCACGCAAGCTCTCAAAAATCAGCGCCTGATTATTTGCTTCGACCGCGCCACTGGAAAACAACTCTGGCAATCCGGCGTGACTTAC
>JALYXC010000016.1 GCA_030947315.1 Verrucomicrobiota bacterium
CTCCGGATACGCCGCGCGCGTCGCCATCAAAGTGGGCGTGAGCATCAATCCGTCACCGATGTGTTTGGGCTTAACAAAAAGAATTCGCATGGCCTGAATTCACAGACTGCTCAGTACGGAATTTTATCTTCCTTGCGTTTCCATTCTGCAAAGGCCGCTTTGGCTTCTTCAACACCGCATTGTTCTAAAACCAAACTGCGTTCGGTAATCGGCAGCGAGATTTGCTCGTAAAGAAATTCGTCATCGAAACCGATTGCGGCAGCGTCCTGGCGCGTGTTGCCGTAATAAACTTTTTTCACGCGCGACCAGTAAATCGCCGCCAGACACATCGGACAAGGTTCGCAACTGGTGTAAAGTTCGCAGTCATCGAGTTTAAAAGTATTCAGATTTTTGCAAGCGTCGCGAATCGCGGTCATTTCAGCATGGGCGGTCGGATCATTGGTGGACGTGACTTGATTCCAGCCGCGTCCGACAATTTGCGCGTCGCGCACAATGACCGTGCCGAAAGGCCCGCCTTTATTAGCGCGCATCATTTCGGTGGAGATACGAATGGCTTCGCGCATGAAAGTTGGGTTCATGATTGAGTTTTATTTGGGTTGAGCAAATGGATTTTTCCAGCGAATGCCAGGAAATTTTGAGAAATCGCCATCAACGGTGCAAATTTCGCAATCGTATTCGAGTGACAAGGCCGCAAAATGAGCGTCCGTAATTAATTGCGAAGCGGCTGATCGATGGGCGAGAAGTTTTTTTAAATGTTTAAAATGATCATCGGTTTGCGCAATTAAAGTGATCGGTGCCAGCGCGAGCCAGTCTTCAATGAAGTGCAAAGCCTGGTCTATGGTCAGCGGCTGCGGAAGGGCTTTCTGATTAGTGATGACGCGAAGAAAGCCATAGAGGGAATTCCAACTTAAGCAAACTGGCTGTCCGGTTTTCAACTCCCGTTCCCACCACGCTTTGGCTGGCGCATGAAATGGTGAATCCGCGTTGACGATATAAACCAAAAGATTAACATCAACGAAAATCATCTCTTCGTCTTTAAGATTTGACGAGAAGACGCGTCGTCCTCTTCTTCCAGAATATTTATAATTTTTTTCCAGGTCATTCCCGGATACCAGCCGAGATGGGCCGTGCGCTGCTGAAATGGTTTAGCGCAAATTTTTTTTGAATGAGGATTGTGTTTTAATGCGCTGCGCACTAATTCATTGGCAAGTTTGTTAAAATCCCGGCCGGTAGCCTGAGCGAGGTTGGCCAGTTGTTCGCAAACATCACCTTCAAAAGTCACGATCGTTTTCACAAAATTATTATGCCTTGGATTGCCACGCTGGCAAGAACAAGTTGCCCTTTGCGCCGTGGTTGAAAACGCGATTGCTTTCAACGAAAACAAAACTCCCTAGATGCGCACGTTCATTAGTGTGTTATGGTGCTGCTGCGCTGGATTCTAGTTTTGGCGCGCAGTGATGGAAACCTTCCGGTTTATTCAGGTGAAGCCCGATTGAAAAGATTCAGAAAAGGAACAAGTCTAAAACTTATGCGATTGGAAAAGATCTTTGGATTCGTTATCTTCATAATGCTGCTTACGACGACGGCGCGTGCCAACACGAATTCGTGGATTAGATCAACCGATGGTAGATGGGAAGAGACCAACTCCTGGTCGTTGGGAATTTTGCCGGAATTTTCGCAGATAATCACAATTACGAATCTGGGCGATAGAACAATCACAATTGACCGAGAAACCACAGGAAATCATCCGGAAACATTGGTTATCAACGATCTTAGGATTTCCGGAGGTAACACGCTCCTTCTAAATCAAGGAACAAACATTCCCCTGCATGTTTCTAATCTTAACTGGGCTGCCAACGTATCCGGCGCCGCCACGCTTATTAATGTAAATTCCGGATTGATTATAGATTCTATGTTTTTATCTGGCTACGGAAAAATTTTCCAAGACGGAGGATTTACAAAAACAGATAGAACTCTGATGGGGCAGAACGCGACTTTTTTGATGACTAAAGGGTTTTTCGAGGGTGGAATTATGGATTTTTATGGGGCCTGCGAGTTTCATCAATATGCAGGAATATCAGGTTGTGATTATCTTCAAATTCATGGAGGGGCATATGTTCTTGAGGGCGGCACTCTAAATTTTGCGGGTTCTCTCAGTGTTAATGGGACTGATGGGAAATCCCAATTCTTGCAGACCGGCGGCACGAACTCGGTTTCGTATGTAGGTCTCGGCAGTTGGGGACCTTTCCCCATCAGTGATGCCGACTATTTTTTGGGGGATGGAACTTTGCTCACAGGAAGCGTCTGGCTTGGCACACGTGGCGGGTTCACACAGAATAACGGGATCATGATCTTAACCAATTTGCAAATAAATGGATTTTTTTATAATAGACCCAGAGGCGACGCGATCTATGGAAGTCGGGGATACTTCTTGTGGAATGGAGTATTATCGGCGGCAAGTGTTTATTTGAACGGCAAAAATGCGACCTTTTCCCAGCAAGGTGGAGTCGCACAAATCTCAGGATCTATTTCGTCTGGTGGAATAGACGGATGGGCGGTGATAGAGCTGAATGGCGGAAGGTTAACATGCTCAAATGTGACATCTTTTGGTTCAGGAGCAGATATTTTTCAAAATGGCGGTTCTTTTGTCGTAACAAATAATTTTGCTATTGGTGGATACTACGGGTACGATCTGAATGCACGTTTCGCTCAATATCATTTTTCTTTTGGAACGTTGTACGCCAGCAACATTGAACTCGCCGCGGACATGATCATTGGCAGTTCTACAAACGTCGGGCGAATTACCAATCCAGGTTACTTCAAAATGGCGGGCACACTGACCAGCGGCGATGCGACAGAACAACTGGGCCGATTCATTCTGACGAGTAACGCCACCATCAATCTCGGCGATGGCAACGCCAGGTTGAGTTTTGCCCAGAGCAGCGCAGAAGTGTGGAATGGCGCGGCCGTTTTGACCGTGACGAATTGGAGCGGTTCAACCAACGGCGGCGTTGATGATCAGTTGAAATTTGGAGGCAGCTCGTCTGGTTTGACAACCGCCCAACTAAGGCAAATACGTTTTGTGAATCCCGCCGGTTTTCCGCCCGGCGCCAATCCTGCGAAAATTCTGAGCACCGGCGAAGTTGTCCCCGCGCCGCGTCCAATATTTTCTTTCACGCGACAAGGAACCAATCTCGTGCTTAGTTGGACTACTAATTTTTTCCTGCAAACGGCCACCAATGTCAGCGGCCCTTACGAAGATTTGATGGCGGCGATCTCGCCTTACACGAATAACCTATCGGCAAGTCCACAACGTTATTTCCGAGTGCGCCAATGATTTTGCAACGGACTCTGATTTCCGACGTGCAATTTCTGCGCGCGACAATTTCTTCGTGCAACATTTTGAATTAAAAACTTTTGCCAACAGCGCGGAACTTGCCCAAACGGTGGCGGGGTTATGGCTCGATATCGTTGAGCAGTCGCGCGAACAAAACATTTCGCACCGCGTTGCTTTTTCGGGTGGACGAATCGCGGCGGAGTTTTTTATGCGGGCAGCCGCGCAGAGTATAACTAGAGAAATTTCACTCGCGCCGGTCGATTTTTTTTGGGCGGACGAACGTTGCGTTCCTCCCGACAATCCAGAAAGCAATTTTTTCCTGGCTAATACCTTGTTCGCTTCGCAAAAAATTCCACCGGAGAAAATCCATCGGTTGCGCGGCGAGAGCGAGCCAGCCATCGCCGTGGCCGAAGCCAACGCTGAAATTTTCAAAACTATTTCGCAAAGAAAAAATGGATTGCCTGTGTTGGACCTGGTTTTTCTCGGCGTCGGCCCGGATGGACATGTCGCTTCGTTGTTTCCCGATGCTTCGCTTGAGGTCGTGAGTTGTCAGTCGCCATTTCTCTTTATCGAAAATTCGCCCAAGCCGCCGCCGCAAAGAATTTCCATGAGTTATGCGACGATTGCCGCGGCCAAAGAAGTTTGGGTTTTAGTTTCAGGTGAAGAAAAAAAGCGCGTCTTAACCGAGTCGCTAACCTATCAATGCCAAACGCCGTTCGCGCGAGTTTTGCAATCGCGGAGTGAAACAAAAATTTTTACAGACGTGAAGTAGAGACGAGTAAATGAACAATTAAGTTCTACGGAACGAAGTTCTGGATTTGGCCGTCTTTATCCCAGTCCTCGTTATATTCCCTGGATGAGTCGGTCATTTTCCATTCATTGCCGACTTTTATCATTTTTTGCGTGTCCAACGATGTCGCTGGGTTTTCCCCCTCAAGTTCCATGCGCACCTTGATCTCGACCCGACCATCGGCAGTGATTTTTTTTGCGAGAATTTGAAATCCCTTAAAGGAAGCCAATTGCTTTTGTGCTCTTGCGAAGTTTTTGCGAGATACTTCTTCTGGATCAGGATCGTTTGCCCATATTTTCGGATCCATTGCATTCGTCATCATTTCGAAGCTGCCTTTAATTAGTGCAAATTGGATTGACTGCAGGGCCGCTTCGGGAGTGTCGTAGCCTGCGAAGGCGAGTTGATCTTTCGTAATGTAAGTGCCCGGCGGAAATGGCTGTGGAACCAGAGCGGCGTTTCCTGGAGGGACGACTGGTTGCGGAATTTTTTGCGCAGCGAGTTTCGCCGCGTCGCGTTCTTTTCGCAATTGGCCGACTTCATTCCGCAATTGCAATAGTTCGCGCATATTTTTTTGCAGCAACGCAAGTTCGCGCTCTTTCGCTTCGCCGGTCTTGAGCGCCGCTTGATAATTGTCGTTGAGAATTTTCTGTTGCAGCGCGAGTTTGTCGTTTTCCGTGGCGAGGCGTTTGATTTTGTTTTGCTGCAAAAAATAAATAACTGTGACAGCCAGCAGACTCGCGCCCAAAATGCCCGCGACGGTTTTTGATTTATTCCACGTCATACGCACAATCCAGAGCATGGCAGGTTCTGTCCATGAATGAAAGCGAACAAAACTTCGCGCAATTCATTATTGCCATTGTCTGCTGGAAAACTAAATTTCTTTTCTATGAAACATCAGCTTGATTTTGAGAAACCGATCCTCGAATTGCAGCGCAAATTGGAGGAACTCAAAAAACATCCTGAAACGCATTCGTTAGGCATCAGCTTTGCAGAAGAAACAAAATTGATTGAGGAAAAAATTGCCGAAACGCGCAAACAAATTTTTTTAAATCTTAATCCGTGGCAACGGGTGCAATTGGCGCGTCATCCCAAACGTCCTTTTTCTCTCGATTATTTTACCACCACTTTTAGCAATTTTAATGAGCTGCATGGCGACCGGCTTTATGGAGAAGATCGCGCGATGGTCGGCGGTTTCGCGCAGTTGGGAGAACATAAAGTCATGGTGATCGGCACGCAAAAAGGACGCGACACGAAGGAAAATATTTGGCGCAATTTTGGTTCCGCGCATCCGGAAGGTTATCGCAAAGCGCTGCGTCTGATGCGGCTGGCCGATAAATTTGGTTTGCCGATTATTTGCCTGATTGACACGGCGGGCGCTTATCCTGGCATTGGCGCCGAAGAGCGACACATTGCGGAAGCCATCGCGGTGAATCTGCGCGAAATGATTTTATTGGAAGTGCCGGTTATCGCGGTGGTGATTGGCGAAGGCGGTTCAGGCGGCGCGCTGGGAATCGGCGTGGCGGATCGCGTTTTAATTTTTGAAAATGCTTATTATTCGGTCATCAGTCCGGAAGGGTGCGCAGCCATTTTGTGGAAAGATCGCGCGGCGGCGGCCCAGGCGGCGGAAGCCTTGAAAATCACCGCGAAAGATTTGCTCGAATTGAAACTGGTGGATGAAATTATTCCCGAACCCTTGGGCGGCGCGCATCAGGATTTAATCCAATCAGCGGAAAATTTAAAAAAATATCTCCTCAAAAACCTGGAGCGGTTGCAAAAATTATCGTCCAGCGAACGG
Source organism: Verrucomicrobiota bacterium (assembly GCA_030947315.1). Lineage (GTDB taxonomy): Bacteria > Verrucomicrobiota > Verrucomicrobiia > Limisphaerales > CANJXF01 > JALYXC01. The sequence goes on from JALYXC010000016.1 coordinate 5,923, forward strand.
CTGAAATTGCGTTATAAAAAATTTCGCGCGCACGGACAATTTATCGAAGACGAGCAACTCACGGCCTGAATTTTGGCTTTCCGCCCTCGATCCTCGACCTTCGACCCTTGACTAAAAATGTATCCGTTTATTTTCAAACCTATTTTTAAAGAACGCATTTGGGGCGGGCGCAATCTGGAAAAACTTTATCAAAAATCGCTGCCGCCAAAAATTCCAATTGGCGAATCATGGGAAATTTCCGATCGGCCTGGCGATGAAAGTGTGATCGCTAATGGAGTCTGGGCGGGAAAAACATTGCGCTGGCTGATGGAAAATTATCGCGCTGAATTGCTGGGAAATTCTCAATCGGAGGCGCCACGTTTTCCGCTGCTCATTAAAATTCTTGACGCGCAGGAAAAACTTTCATTGCAGGTCCATCCGCCCGCAGCGAAAGCCGCCGAACTCGGCGGCGAACCAAAAACGGAAATGTGGTTTATCGCTAAGGCTGCTCCCGGCGCGGAATTATTTGTCGGATTAAAACGCAACGTGACCCGCGCGGAATTTGAAACAAAAATAAAAAACGGAACTGTCGCCGACTGTTTTCATCGCATTAAAGTCAAGTCGGGAGACGCAATTTTTCTGCCGAGCGGGCGCGTTCACGCCATTGGCGCGGGCCTTATCATTTTTGAAATTCAACAAAATTCTGACACAACTTATCGGGTGTTCGATTGGAATCGCCTTGACGC
>JALYXC010000057.1 GCA_030947315.1 Verrucomicrobiota bacterium
AATGTGAGTTGTTAGAACGAAAATGAAAAACTGAGCCTTGGGCTTTTCATGATTCTTTCGTTGTAAAATTCGCCAGTTCGATTTTCAGCCGTTCCAACGGAAGTCCCATCACATTGCTGAATGAGCCTGAAATTTTTCGCACGATCAGATCGCCGTGTTCCTGAATCGCGTAACCTCCGGCTTTATCGAGCGGATTAATTCGGGAAAGATAATGTCTGATTTCTCGAGCGCTTAACGGATGGAACGTTACTTCCGTTTGTTCGGCAAAAACTTTTTGATGATGCGAGCGCAAATGAATCAGGCAAACGCCCGTGACGACTTGATGCGTTTTGCCTTGCAATCGTTCGAGCATTTCCTGCGCTTCGGTTTTTGTTTTTGGTTTTCCAAAAACAGTTTTCTCCAGCGCCACCAACGTATCCACACCGAGGACCAGCGCATCCGGAAATTTTTTGGAAATCACGCGGGTTTTGCCACAAGCGTTGATCTGACAAAGTTCTCCCGCGGTCAAATAGTCATGATGAATTTCTTCCGCCTCGCTCGGGATGATTTGAAATTTTAATTCCATTTGGCGCAACAATTCCGCGCGGCGCGGCGACGCCGAAGCCAAAATCAGCAAAGGCAAATTCATAATACGACTTTTCTTCGGTGAAGTTGTTGACGATGTGATTCAAAAACGGAAATCTTTTTCACAGGTTTTTTTATTTGTCTTTCATCACGGAGTTCCGAACACTTGGATTATTACGTCAGTTCAGTTCAATCTTTTCATGAATACTTCTTGTTCTTTTTCGCGTCGCGAATTTCTCACCGTTTCGACCTTCGCTGTGGCTGGCGCTACATTGAATCTCCCGGCGGATGAACTCGCGCCCAAATCGGAACCGATTATTGATATTCATCAGCACTTGAATTACGGCGGGCGCCAGGACCCGCAATTTTTGGCGCATCAACGCGCTCTGGGCATTACGAAAACAATTTTATTGCCGGCGGGCCGGCCGGTGGACAGCGCTTCGACTCATGACGGCGTTTCCAACGGATTGCAGGCCAAGTGCGCCGGCAATGAGGACTGTTTCAAATTTGCCCAGGAACATCCGGGCGAATTTATTTTCGGCGCCAATGAAGTTCCCGATGTTCCCGAAGCCACCCGGGAAATTGAAAAATATTTGAAGCTCGGCGCGGTCGTGATTGGCGAATCGAAGTTCGGCGTGGAATGCGATTCGCCCGAAATGCAAAAGATTTTCGCGCTGGCTCAGGAGTATAACGTTCCGGTTCTAATGCACTGGCAATTTCAAATGTATAATTACGGCTTCGAACGTTTTTATAAAATGTTGGAGAAATTTCCCAAAGTGAACTTCCTCGGTCATGCGCAAACCTGGTGGGCCAATATTGACAAAGACTATAAAGATCATCTCGAAAATAATGGGCTATATCCACGAACTCGCGTCACGCCCGGCGGAACAACTGATCGCTACTTGAGTGATTACGCTAATATGTTCGGCGACTTGTCAGCCGGTTCCGGACTGGGCGCATTAGTTCGTGATGAAGAACATACGCGCGGCTTTTTGGAGCGGCATCAGGACAAGCTTCTTTATGGCAGCGATTGCAGCGATACGATCGGACGTCGTCCCGGATGTCAGGGCGCGCAAACGATTGCGGCAATTCGCCGTTTGGCGCCGAGCAAAAAAATCGAGCGCAAATTGCTTTATGAAAATGCCCGAAAGCTATTTCGAATTTCCTAAAAAAATAACTCGCGCTCTTCGTCTCACAAATAATTTTCCGGTGGTAACAATTCGGGAAAAACAAATTAGACTACCAAGTTCAATCAAAGAAATCTGGACTTCTATTTTTCCACCGCAACTTCCTCCTGCCAGAGTTCAGCACTGGTAAAAGAAGCGCGGCAAGAATTGCTATAATAGCGATGACTAACAGAAACTCTATCAGGGTAAATACGTTCTTTTTTTTGCTTCTGAGAACTAATTAAAATTCTTAATTTCTGAGCCTTGACTTGTTTATCAATTTGGGCGATTAGTCCTCGTCCACTTTGTTGGGGGCGTACTGGTTTCGACTTGGGAGATACGCCAGAGGCGGCATGCCGAGGATGGTTCGTTGGCCTCGTTAATCACTCGAACCAAAAATAACTGCTAACGAAGAATTAGCCCTCGCGGCCTAAGGCCACGACGTTCACCATCGCACACCTGCTCAGATGGAGGAACGCTGCAGCAGGTTAGATTGACGGCGGAGACCGCGCGTCGTTGGTCGAAATATTTCATGCGGACTAGGCAGTGCGAATCGTGTCAGATCGTAATCGCATAGCAGAAAACTCTCTTCTGACTAAGCATGTAGTCGCGGCTGGTAGATTTGCCAGGGACGCGGGTTCAACTCCCGCCGCCTCCACCATATTTAGAAATGGTGTTATTCTTCTGATAATTTTCCGCACAGATTTATCCATTAGTCATCTCCGTTGGTCTGGGGAATTTCTGAAATAATTCCTCTAACTATCCGCCGCAGTCATTTCTTTTTGAAAAAGCTTGCGGTAAATCCATGAATCGAGCGAAGCCTTGCCGCCGCCTTGAATCATCAGAGCCAGACAAATGGCGATGGCGAGGAGATGATATTCAAAACCCTCGCCCGATTGTTTCCCGCTCCAATTCATGAAAAATCCGTTTTTAAAATGGACGAGAGAAATCGCCACCACCATCACCACGCCAAGGCCGAAAGCAGCCACACGCGTTAATAATCCACAAGCTAACGCAATCGGACCGCCGAATTCGGCGAGGATGGCCAGAAATGCGAGCGGCGCGGGAA
>JALYXC010000114.1 GCA_030947315.1 Verrucomicrobiota bacterium
TCGTATTCCTGCGCCCGAAAACAAATGAGTTCCGTTTTTCTTTCAAAGTGATTGGCCTGGTTAAATTAAAAAACATCTGCTAACTCTATGATGAACCAGTCAGAAAATTGTTCCCAAAAAGAATATAAAATCACCGCTGCGCAAAAAGTCGGGAACATTTTGCGTTTTGGTGTCTCTTATGGATGATGCCGCTCTATGGTTTCAGGTTTAGAATTTGAAAGCGTTGTGTCTCGTTTTTATGAGCCGCTCTATCGCTTTGCTTTCAGCTTATCGCTCACGGAAGCCGACGCCTGCGACCTGACTCAACAAACGTTTTATGTGTGGGCAACCAAAGGCCATCAATTGCGCGATACTTCAAAAGTGAAATCCTGGCTTTTTACAACCTTACATCGCGCTTTTTTGGAAACGCGGCGAAGAGAGACGCGCTTTCCTCATCAGGAACTGGACGATGCTTTGATCGAATCGCTCGTTCTTCCGCCGAGCGCGGTAAGTCAACTGGATTCTTCCGAGGTGCTTCAGGCGTTGGGTCGAGTAGATGAAATTTATCAGGCGCCCGTTGCTCTTTTTTATTTGGAAGATTGTTCTTACAAGGAAATCGCCGAGATACTTGAACTTCCTATCGGCACAGTAAAATCTCGGATGGCTCGCGGGCTGGCCCAACTCCAACAAATGCTCGCTGGAGACATTCAGACTTTTGGCGCAACCGAAAAAAGAAACAGGTGAACAACCAACAAGCACGAGAAATTCTCAGTCTGTATCGGCCGGCCACGGCCGATGCGCAAGATGCCGTTTTTACGGAAGCCCTGACGCGGGCGCGGCAAGATGCCGAACTGCGCCCATGGTTCGAAAATCATTGCGCCAATTATGAAACCATTCGCAATCGGCTCAAACAAATTCCTGTTCCTGCGAATTTAAAAGAGAACATTCTGACCGGACAAAAATCCCGGGACAAAATTGTTTTTTCATCTCGCTCCTTTTGGCGCCAACCGGTTTTTGCGATGGCCGCCATGATCATTCTACTGTTGAGTATTGCGGCGTTTTGGTTTCAGCCGCGCGCAAAAAAAGATTTTTCTCATTATCGCATTCGCATGGTCAGCACGGCCTTGCGAATTTATGGGATGGATTTGGAAACTAACGATTTGACCCAAGTCCGCCAATTTCTCGCGCAGAAAAAAGCGCCTGCAGATTATGCGCTGCCTCCAAGATTGGCAAAATTGGAATGCACTGGCTGCGTCGTTTTGCGCTGGCAAAATAATCCCGTTTCGATGATTTGTTTTCGCACAGGACGACCGCTTGCTCCTGGAGAAAAAAGTGATTTGTATTTTTTCGTCACTGATCGCGCCTCGATTCCCAACGCTCCCTACTCGGCTTCGCCCACTTTCAAACAAATAAATAAAGTTGTGACCGCCAGTTGGATTCAGGGCGACAAATCCTACTTGCTCGCCACTCAGGGAGGTAAAGAGTTTATCCAAAATTTATTTTAGATCGAACCACAAATGGCTTTTAATACACAGCCGCCTCAGTTTTAAGGCTCATGCGTTCGACCACCCAATAAAGATCGTCGCGCTCGCTTCCAGGAATAGACCTTCGCCACAGTAACGCCACATCGGGTTTAGACGGCGGTTGGGTAGAAGAATAACGCCACCGGTGCGTTTCGGAATGGCCGTCGGCAAAAGAAAAATTAGCGGCCCCATTATGATAGGACGCAGGAAAATCAAGCCATTCTCCGCTATAAGCTCTATTGATAAAATAACCATCGTTGATTGTATCAGGATGCTCATCCAAAAAAACAAAAATACGCGACGGTTTGGGAATAGCCGAGAGACTAAAAAATTGCACGTAGTTCGGATTGTTCACGTTCGAACCTGATTGAGAAAGACTGCCGGCGTCACCTACCATGGCATTCATCGAATAACTTCGCACTCGATACTTCCAGCCGGCGGCGAGTTGTATCTCACTGAGAACATCATCGGATGGACAACGATAAATTCTGGCTGCTTTGCTAGTATAAGGTCCTAAGCCAGATTCAGTTAAAGTAGCTGTGTTGGTGTTATCCGCATCCAATTCCCAACTTAAAATATTATTCACCCAATTGATATTCGTCCTCGGCGCGACTCCGCCTTTGGAAATATCGCCGCCCAGATTGTAGGCCAGCCGCCCATTGTGGTCATCTGCGTAAAGAAGCCAAGCCAGGCAAAGTTGCTTGGTGTTATTCAAACAATAGATGCTTTGCGCCCGCGCTTTTGATTTAGCCAGCGCCGGCAAGAGAATGCCCGCCAAAATTCCGATGATCGCGACGACAACCAGTAGTTCAATTAAAGTAA
>JALYXC010000218.1 GCA_030947315.1 Verrucomicrobiota bacterium
TTAGGGCTGGTGAAATCCAATGCGGGAGGAATCGGAAACGCGACAAAATCCCGCAAGTCCGGTTGCGCGCCGTTCAGGAATACGGCTATAAGGGCGTTCGCCTTCGAGTTCATGATTGAGCCGATGCCGTTTAACGATCCATGCGTTACGGGATATCCGGCAATCCCTTCTGGACCGCTCTCACTCCCTGGCTGGTAACCAGCGGAGCCGGAGGCGGTGAACTTCAGCATATCTCCGGGCGCAAAATTAATGAATAGGAAGGGCAAGCCATCTCCGGGTTGCGTGGAGTTGTCGGGCATACCGGCAAGCCACGGATTGGAAGTTCCCAGGACATTAAATGTTTCGGCGAACGCCGAAGTAAGAAGCGTAAGCGTTAACGCGGATGTGGCAATAATTACATTAATTTTCATGTTTTGTTTCTTTGTTTTGTAGTCAGTCTTTTATGAGGCCAAAAATATTCAGGCGTCTGACACTTGTTATCCTGCTGATCTGATCCTATTCGAATAGAAGACGCTGAGTCAATCTCAAAGTTAAGTTTCCAACGCTTAAAAAACAGCTCGGTTTTTAGTCTCCAAAGTGAATGTAACCTTTAGCACTTAATTCTCGAACACCGCTATCATCCCGGATTTTTAAACCAGTTTGCGCGGTTATTTTTCCGATACAACTCAACTTTAGTTTTGGAAATTGTTTTTTCCAGGCGTCCACTAAAAGCACCGCATCACGACTGGCCACAGTGAAAAGCAATTCAAAATCTTCGCCGTCAGTCAGCGCCGCCAGCAACGGCGGTTTGGCGCAAGATTCAGCGCGCGCTTGCAATTTGGCGGCGCGACTGATCGGAATGGCTCTGGAAAAAAGTTCCGCGCCGACATTGCTGGCGCGTAAAAGATGGCGCAAATCACCCGCCACTCCATCGCTCAGATCAATCATACTGTGGATTTTAAAATGTTCCGCGAGCCAGCGCGCTTCCGCCAAACGTGGTTCGAAATCCAAATGCTTTTCGGCGCGGGAACCGCCTAATTCTCCCGTGACAAAAATGCCATCGCCCGATCTGGCGCCGGAGCGAAGCAGACATTTTTCTTTTTCCACGGTGCCAAGCATGGAAATGGAAATCAAAATGCGCTCTGGATTCGTGGTGGTTTCGCCGCCGACCACCGCCACATCAAATCGCGCGGCCAATTGATTCAGTCCGTCATAAATTCGCTGGATAAATTGCGCGTCGAACTTTTTTGGCAATGCAATTGTGACCAATGCGCTATTGGGAATTCCAGCCATCGCGGCGATATCGCTCAAACAGCGCGCGAGGGCTTTGCGTCCAATTTTTTCCGGCGCAGTGTCTGACAAAAAATGAATTCCTTCCACGATGGCATCGGTCTTGAAGAGGAGAAATTTTTCGGGAATTCCCAAATCCAGGACCGCGCAATCGTCGCCCGCGCCAGCAATGACAGAATTATTTTTGGGCAGCGCGCGAGTGAGTTGCGCGATAAGTTCCAGTTCGTTCATGAGCCGCGCTCCAGAAAACGGCTGATCGGTTTTTCATAAATCAGCATAATAAAATTGGCCGTGTTAAAAACGCTGTGCGCCAAAATGGGCGCGAGCAAATTGTTGGTGCGCTCATATAACGAAGTGAGAACCAGCGCAAAAAAAACGAGCGGCACAAACGAAACAAGATTAATATGAATCGCCGCAAAAAAAAACGCGGTTCCCCACAAAGCGAGTCTAGGAAAGCCGGCTTGTTTAATCGTGGGATAAAGCAGGCCGCGAAATAAAATTTCTTCCGTCACAGGCGCAAGCAGTATTCCAACAAAACCCAAAAAAAATTGGTAAGCCAGAGGGGTTTCGACCGACTGCATTTTTTTCACGATGATTTGCAATTCGGGTTGAACGTGAACTGAAGTCATGACTTGCGCGGAAAACTGTTGGAGCATCCAGGCGAAAGGAAGCACGCAAATTCCCGCGCCTACGCCTATTAAAATGATCCGACTCCGGAACGACGATGAAAAAAAAGCGGTGGTCCACGATATTTTTTGTTCCCACAAAAAGAAACCAACCCAAAACAACGTCGCTGCTTGAAGGGCCAGCGGCGTCAAAATCGTTCGAAATAATTTTTCAGCATTGTCCGAGAGAGGGAATTTTCCCAAAAGCTGGGCGAGCAGCGAGGCCAGAAAAAACGTGATCAAGAGCCAGAGCAGTAGTCGCACCAGCGCTTCGCCTTTCCACGGTTTTTCAGACAACATGCAAAAACGGTAAAGTTCAAAGTTCAAAGTTCAAAGTTCAAAGTTGCGGGAGCGGAAGCAGAAGTTATCTTGCGGCAGTGTTTGTAAATTGGAAAATGATAGGCGTGGCGGTCAGTTTGCTCGCGACGGTTTCCGCTTGTCAAAAATCGCAATCATCGAAAAAGAATTCTATGTCCACAAATATCGTCTCTACGCATACCAATCGGCTCGCGCGGGAAAAATCTCCCTACCTTTTGCAGCATCAGCATAATCCGGTGGATTGGTTTGCCTGGGGCGAGGAAGCCTTTGCCAAAGCGCGTCAGGAAAATAAACCGATTTTTTTGAGCATCGGTTATTCGACTTGCCATTGGTGCCACGTGATGGAACGCGAATCATTTGAAAATGAAGATCTCGCAAAATTTCTGAACCAACATTTCATCAGCATCAAAGTGGACCGCGAAGAACGTCCTGATGTGGATAAAATCTATATGACCGCGGTGCAGGCCTTGACGGGACAAGGTGGCTGGCCGCTCAATTGTTTTCTCACGCCAGATTTAAAACCGTTTTATGGCGGCACTTATTTTCCACCGGAGAGTAAAATGGGCCGCCCCAGTTTTCTGCAAGTGCTGCAACAAATAAATGAGCTTTGGCAAAAGCGCCACGGCGATGTCCTTGGCTCCGCGGAAAATATTCATGCCAAACTGGAAAGTTTTACTGCGCAACAAACCAACAGCACATCGCAACTTTCGCCCGCTCTACTCCGGTCGGCCGCGGCGCAATTCAAGGAAGAATATGACGCGACCAATGGCGGTTTCGGCGGCGCGCCCAAATTTCCACGCCCGGCGCAACCGGCTTTTCTGCTGCGGGAAGGAATTCGTTTTGGCGACAAGGACGCTGTGAAAATGATTTTGCACACCTGCGATAAAATGGCCGCCGGCGGAATGTATGACCAACTCGGCGGCGGCTTTGCGCGCTATTCCGTCGATGCCGAATGGCTCGTGCCGCATTTCGAAAAGATGCTTTATGACAATGCCCAGTTGGTGAATTTATATCTCGACGCTTATTTGGTGAGCGGGGAGAAAAAACACGCGGACATTGCGCGCGATATTATTCGCTACGTGCTGCGCGACATGACGCATCCGGAAGGCGGATTTTATTCCGCCGAAGACGCCGACAGCGAAGGCAAGGAGGGAAAATTTTATTGCTGGACGAAATCGGAACTTTCCAAATTGCTGACCAATGAAGAATTGAAGGTGGCCGTCCGTTATTTTGGCATCACAGAAAAAGGAAATTTCGTTGATCACAGCGATCCGAATCCGTTGCCAAACCAAAACGTTTTAAGCATTGCTCAACCGGAAATTTCTGCAGCAGACAAAACACTTCTCAATTCCGCAAAGAAAAAAATGTTCGACGCGCGCTCAAAAAGAATTCGCCCGCATCTGGATGATAAAATTCTGGCGTCGTGGAATGGCATGATGCTCGGTGCCATCGCTCGCGCGTCCGTAATTCTCGGGGAAGAAAATTATCGCGCCGCCGCCGAAAAAAATCTCGCTTTTTTGCAAAGCAAATTGTGGGACGCAAAAACAAAAACTCTTTTCGCCCGCTGGCGAGATGGCGAACGAAATTCTGTGCAACTGCTCGATGCCTACGCGAATTTGCTGGCGGGCGTTTTGGATTTGTATGAAGCAACGCTGGAACCGAAATATTTGGAGTTTGCCCTGGCGCTGGCTGAGACGATGCTGGCCAAATTTTATGACGCGAACGAAGGCGGTTTTTATCAAAGCGCCGCTGATTCCAAGGATTTAATTTTACGCGTGAAAGAAGATTATGACGGCGCAGAGCCTTCCGGAAATTCTGTGGCGATTCTGGCGCTGCTAAAACTTGGCGCCATCACGGACCGAAAAGTTTTCAAAGAGGCAGCCGAGAAAAGCCTGCGCCATTTTTCGAATCGTTTGCAAAATCTGCCGCAAGCCGTTCCATATCTTTTGCTGGCGCTGGATTATTTTCTCGAAGAACCAAAACGCGTCGTCATTGTAGGCGATCCAAAACAGGCCGGCGAATTATTGCGCGCAGCGCATTCGGTTTATCAACCGAACAAAATTGTTTTAGGAAATCAAGGACCGGTCGAAGAATTTGCCAAAAGTTTACCAACTAAAGATGCGCCTATTGTTTTCCTCTGCACGGGAACCGCCTGCCAGCCACCGACCAAAGAGCCGCAAAAAATTAGGGAATTATTGCTGAAATAATCGCGCTAAGTGCTCAAGAAATGGTTTGTCCTTTTGTTGGCTTTAATTATTTCGCAAAACTTTCCGCCAGCGCCACTGCTTTCAACATCGCTTTCGATTTATTTACCGTTTCCTGAAATTCCGCTTCCGGCGTGGAATCGTTGACCCAGCCGCCGCCCGCCTGCACAAAAGCTTTGCCATCTTTGATCAACGCGGTGCGAATCGTGATGCAACAATCCAGATTTCCATTGAAAGAAAAATATCCGACGCAACCGCCGTACGGACCGCGCGCCGTTTGTTCCAGTTCGGAAATAATTTGCATCGCACGAATTTTCGGCGCGCCGCTCAAAGTGCCCGCCGGAAAAGTGGCGCGCATCAAATCGTAAGGCGTTTTGTCGTGGGAAAGTTTTCCTTCCACTTGCGAAACGATATGCATGACGTGGCTGTAACGCTCGATGATCATCAGGTCTTTTACTTCGACCGAACCGAAATCGCAGACGCGGCCAAGATCATTTCGTGCGAGATCGACCAACATGACGTGTTCGGCGCGCTCCTTCGGATCCGCGAGCAATTCTTTTTCCATTGCTTGATCTTCTGCTTCGGTTTTGCCACGCCGACGCGTGCCGGCGATGGGACGAATTTCCACTTTATGATCTTCGCAACGAACGTGAATTTCCGGCGACGCGCCAACGAGCGAAAAGCCGTCCAGTTCGAGCAAAAACATGTAGGGCGACGGATTAATATTTCGAGCAGCGCGATAAATATCGAGCGGCGCAGCTTTGACCAGCGTGGAAAAACGTTGCGACCCGACAACCTGAATGATGTCGCCCGATAAAATATATTCCTTCGCTTTGAGAACGTTCGCGAAAAACTTTTCTTTGGAAACATTCGATTCGAAAGGCGCTTCAGGAATTTCTTTTGGAACCGTGACGGCAGCTTGTTCAGACGGTTGTTCCAAAAGCGAAACGAGCCGCTCAATTTCTTCGACAGCTTCGGCGTAGGCTTCTTCCGGTTTGGTTTTTTCGTCTAAAACGGCATTGACCAGAATCGTAATTGTTTGGGCGACGCGATCAAAAATCAGCAGTTCATCCGCGATTAAAAAACACATCGTCGGGGTTTTTAATTCGTCTTGCGGCGGACGCGGGACGACTGGTTCAACGTCGTGAATAAATTCGTAACCGATAAAACCAACAGCACCACCTGTGAATCGTGGTAGCGACGGCAACGAAATCGCGCGATAACGTTTCATCACGAGTTCAACGACTTCCAAGCCATCCTTCACGCATTTCGCGCAATCGGAATTGGTTTGTTGCACCGCGAATTTTTCCACGACTTTGCCGTTTTCCATCACTTCAACGCGATTGCCCGTTTGCTTGATGACGGCGCGCGGATTGCAACCGACAAAAGAATAGCGACCGATATGTTCGCCGCCTTCGACCGATTCAAAAAGGAACGATTCGCCTTGCCCTCGAATTTTGCGGTAAGCCGAAAGGGGCGTTTCGAAATCGGCGAGAATCGTGCGCGTGACAGGGATTAAATTTCCCTGCTTGGCCAGTTCTAAAAATTCAGATGAAATCGGATGATACATAAACCAACCGTGATTATTTTCTTTTTTGCACGTCCAGTAATCGTGATTTCCAATAGCCCGGTCTTCGTTTTAAATGCATCACGGCAAGAATAAAAATTCTATTCTCATGCACGACGTAAATAATTCCGCAGGGAAAAGTCGCAGCGAGACAACGTCGAGTGTGCTTGGAAAGTTTATGCCACGTCAGTGGATTTTCACGAACTTTTGAAATGGCGACTTCGATGTGTTCGGTGAAACGATCCCCAAGACCTTTGAGTTGTGCATCGTAGTAATTTGCCGCTTCGAAGTATTCCTGCTCCGCCGCGGGATGAAATTCAAAATCCATCATTTTTTTCTTTGACGAACTCTGCGCAAAACTTCCTCGCCAGGAATTGTTTTTGCTTTGCCGGATTTGATTTCTTCGTAGCGCCGTTCGGCTTCTTCGAGCCACGCGGTTTCTACATCACTATTTTCTTCTTCAAGACTTTCCAGAAGTTCCTGAGCAATCAATGCGCGGGTAGAATGCGGTAACGACAAAACTTCCTTGCGAAGTTCCTGCAAATTTTCAGATACGGCGGACATATCACTAGGATTGCTGATTTTTTATAAATTACAAATACGGAATCAGACAACTTAAAGTTGTGCAAGTAGATGAGATTTGTTCGCGGCTCTTAATGCATTGCGACATTATCTCCCATTTCAGCGAATATTTATTTTATGAATTGCCTCGCATGCGCCACACCGAAAGCAGTGTGTAAAAAAGCACGGTGCAGGCGTAGCCGATAATGCCCAGGCCGATGGCGAAGGGAACCAGCAGAAATTTTTCACCCAGATTGCTGAAATACATGACCGCGCCACCAATAAGCGCGGTTAATCCAGTCTGGCCAAATAAACAAAAAAGGAAAACCGGCAGCCGCGTTTCCCATAATCGCTGCACAAACCAGATGCGATATTCTTCCTCGCCCATCGTCCGCATCAGCCAGGCATATTGAAAATTGCGCGCCGCCACCAAAACACTATTGGTCGTGATGATTATTGCCGTGACTGGCCAAAAAGCAAATCCAAGACAAAGCCCAAGGTTGACCAGCGCGCCCCATTTCCAGCCCAGTTTTTTAGCCAGAGGATTTCCTTCCAGAACCAGATTGGGCGTAGCAATCCATGTGCTTAAAAAATCAACCGCTCGCCCAAAAAAAAGGCAGCCGAACATTAAAAAATAATCGCGGCTGCCGAAAGAGAGTAGATCGTCCATGATGAAGTTAGCAGTTTCCCGCGATCAGTTTTCAGAACATTTCCTAGGCCGACCGCTGATAGCTGGTCGCTATGTTTTGCGGTAAATTTGTTCGGGAGTTTCCATTTGAGTGTCGGTGAGGCGCTCGGAATCTTTGCCGTCCACCGAACGGAAAAAACAGGATTTATAACCTTCATGGCAAGCCGCGCCGATTTGCTCGACTTGAATGAGCAACGTGTCCCCATCACAATCGAACGAAATATCTTTGACCGTTTGAGTATGGCCGCTCGATTCACCTTTCCGCCAGAATTTTTGGCGCGAACGACTCCAGAAATGGGTCTGGCCCGTCGCGATGGTTTTTTCAATCGAAGCGCGGTTCATCCAGGCCATCATCAACACGCGGCCGGTGGATTGTTCCTGCACAATCGCCGGAAGAAGCCCATCCCCATTAAATTTTAATTTTTCGTAAAAGCTCATAATCTTTTTTACCGCAGCAGCGCGGAGACGCAGAGATAATTCACGAAGAAAACGTTTTTTTCAACTCTGCGCCTCCGCGTCTCGGTGGTTTATTTATTCGGCAAATTTGAATTTCAAATGGCCATACGACGCAAACGTCATGAAGATATTTGAGCCAGTCAGCAGCAAAATTGGAAACCAGCGGGATGGAGTAAGTTCATTCATAATTTTATTCCTCGGCAGATCCGCTTTCGCCCAGCGCTAAACGCGCACCATGGCGGACGTGAAGAACATGAACGGCGTCCGCGCTCAATGTGAAAAGAATTCGGTATTTATGCAGCCGCTGACCGTGTAAAATCTGGCGAATATCTGCCTCCAGAAATTTGCTTTCGGGTGCATGCGGACAGCGGTCGGGAAAAATCTCCAGCGAGCCCATCGTCTCGTAAATGCTCTCGAACCAATGATTAGCAGCGTCCGGGGCTTGTTCGGCCAGCCATAAGTGAGCTTCCGCGATGTCCTGTTGCGCGGGAAGTTCGACGATGATGTTCCACCGCTTCATTTTTTCCGTTGAGGAATCTTATGTCGGGCGCGAATCTCATCAAGCGCCACACGAAACGGTTTGCCGGTGCCAGTTTTCATCGAATCCAAGCCGCGCTGAATGCCGCGAATGGCATCAATCATCTCCTCGTAGGCGGCGGCGTCCTGCACGATCAATTCGGCTTTGCCATTGACGGTCAAAACTTCAGGGCGGCCGGTGTTCTTGAGCCGCTTGAGGTGCGACTTGGTGTTGCGCTGAAAATCCGTGAGCGAACGAATGTCTTCCAATGCGATCATAACGTTTAATGCAATGTCTTCCCGTGTTGCACCTAAATTGTCCCCCAGCCTCACCAAAAGCAAGCTAACGTCAGAAAATATTTGAGCCAGTCAGCAGTAAAATTGGCAACCAGCGGGATTCGATAAAATTCATGCCGCAAGATATTGTTTGGAAGGCTCCGCTTCAATTCAGAAACCTGAAATAACTTGACGATCGCTACTGATGTGGCGAGTGTTCCAGTGACCAGATAAAAAATAACCTGTGCAAAAAAAACAAACGAATGAAAACGTGCATTAAAAAACTATTTCTCGTTCCCGCGCTAATTGCTGGTCTTAGCTTGATACTGGTTGATCAAATGACAGCGCAGACTTTCACCACTCTGCATAGTTTTACGGCTCGAAATAATTTTACCAACAGCGACGGAATTAATCCGTTTGCGGGAGTGATTTTAACGGGCGACACTCTTTACGGAACGACAGATTTTTCGGGGCCTGCGCGCCGCGGCACCGTGTTTAAAGTCACCACCAATGGTTCGGATTTTACAACTCTCCATAGTTTCACTGGTGGCAGTGACGGATACATTCCGGAGGTTAGATTGATTTTATCAGACAG
>JALYXC010000133.1 GCA_030947315.1 Verrucomicrobiota bacterium
TTGGTGCGTCGCCGAAGTCTTTCTCACGCATTCAGCGGTCGTAATATCGTGTCCATCCAGGCGGTGGCGGGGCTGCCCGAATTGATCGAAACGGCGGTTTTAATTGGCAGCGAGCCGCACGTGCCGGCCGCGCCGGATTTCAAGGCTGTCCATCATTTTGTGGCGGCGCTGAATTTTTCTGGCGGCATTTTCAGAATTCAAATCACGGTAAAGGAACTGGCAAACGGGCAATTGCTTTATGACCACAAGGCAAAAAAAATAACGCCCGGCGGTAAACCTCTCGGGCCACATCCCAAAGGGAAGTTGGGCATCGAGCCTGCACCGGGCGCTGAGATGAAATTAAGCGACCTGCTCGATGATGTCAACGCGGGCAAGATGCAGTTTCATCCGCAGCGGTGGGCGAAGGTTTACGATCATTGGCTGACGAACATTCAGGACTGGTGCATCAGCCGCCAGCTTTGGTGGGGGCATCGGATTCCGGTGTGGACAAAACATTTTGCTAATGAGGAAGAATTTTGGGGAGACGAAGGAACATTACAAGACAAGCTGCAAGACTTTCTCTCCTTACATGGAGAGCCCGATCTTCCAGGAGAGAATCAAAGAGTCATCGCCGTTAAATACTTATGCGACAATCAGCCGGAAAGAGGTTTGCAGGATTATCCTGATAAGAATGGCGGAGCCTTTACAGTTTTCGTAGGTACTGAAGCTGAAGTTGTTAAGAGCTTCGCTGGCTATTATTTCCCTCTGGTTGAAAACCTCGAAGAGTGTGGCTTCACCCAAGACCCCGACGTCCTCGACACCTGGTTCAGTTCCTGGCTTTGGCCGTTCGCCACGATGGGTTGGCCGGAAAAAACTCCGACGCTCAAAGCATTTTATCCCACAACCGATCTCGTCACCGGGCCGGACATTATTTTCTTCTGGGTCGCGCGCATGATCATGGCGGGCTACGAATTCATAGGGGATTTGCCGTTCAAGAACGTTTATTTCACCGGCATCATCCGCGACAGACAGGGTCGCAAAATGTCGAAGACCCTCGGCAATTCGCCCGACCCGCTCGTGCTCATTTCCCAATACGGCGCGGACGCTTTGCGATTCGGCACGATGCGCAGCGCGCCGCTCGGACAGGACGTGCTCTTCGACGAAAAGGACGTCGAACTCGGCCGTAACTTCTGCAACAAACTTTGGAACGCCTGCCGTTTCCGCCAGATGCAGGGGAATGCGGGGAGCGCGACCGTCTCGGTCGCAGATTCCGGCGTCGCGCCGGAATCTTCGTCAAACCAATTTCAGTCAGAGGATCGGGCATCGGGCGCGACGCCCAATGCTGCACGCGAGACGCGCGCGCTCCCTCATTTTGACGTCGAAGGCGAAATCCGCCGCGAACTTCTCACCAGCGACGACAAATGGATTTTGCTCAAACTCGATCAAGCGATTCGCGAAGTCACCACCGCGCTGGCCGAATACAAATTCAGCGACGCCACCGCCGCGCTCTACCGATTTTTCTGGAGCGAATATTGCGATTGGTATGTCGAGGCGAGCAAAGCCGTTTTCTTCGGCACCGACGACGCGCAGAAAGCGAACGCCTGCGCCGTCATTGATTTTATTCTCTCAAACACGTTGCGGATGTTTCATCCATTCATCCCGTTCATCACGGAAGAACTCTGGCACGGCATGGGATTCAATAAAGATTTGCCCGCGAATCAAGGCGGCGACTCCATCATGTTCGCGCATTGGCCCAAGCCGCTCGACGACGAATTCAAATTGCATTATCGCCTCGACGAAACTGACGAACGACTCGTGAACGCGAAATACGAACTCGTCACGCAAGGTCGCAACCTCCGTCGCGAAGGAAATATTCAATCCGGCAAAAAAGTGAAATTCGTTTTCAAACCGTCCGGCGAATTGAATCCGCACGACGCTGAAGTTCTGAAAATTTTACTCAACGCCGAAACGCTGGAAGTGAATTCAAATTTCACGCCGCGCAAAGGAACGCCGATGACTCTTTCGCCGCTCGGCGAACTTTATTTGCCGCTGGAAGGATTGATTGATGTTGAAGCCGAAAAAACGCGCCTCCGTAAAGAACAGGAAAAAGTCGAAGCTGAAATCGAAAAAGTGCAGCAGAAATTAAATAATCCCGGCTTCAGCCAAAAAGTTCCGGCAACAGTTTTGGAAGAACACAAAAAGCGGCTCGCCGTTTGGCAAATCAAATTACAACAAATTAAAGCCGCTGTAGAAAATTTAAAAATGTAATTGGTCTTCCACTTTTCTGGTGTTAAATCTTTTTTCTTGTGCCCACAAAAATCATCGCTGTCGCTAATCAAAAAGGAGGCGTGGGCAAAACGACCACGGCCGTGAACCTCGCCGCCTGCCTGGCCGCGGCCCGAAAACGAGTTTTACTTTTTGATCTTGATCCGCAAGCCAACGCCACCAGCGGCGTCGGCCTCGAAAAGATCGAAGGTGCCAGCGCTTATCGTCCGCTTTTAGGCGAAGAAAATTTGATCGAAAAAATTCAGCCGACCGCTTTTGAGCATCTCGAAATTATTCCAAGCGAAGTGGATTTGTGCGGCGCAGATTTGGAATTGGTGCGCATGGAAAATCATTTGCAACGACTGAAATTATGTTTGCAACCCGTTTTAGATTCGCAACGTTTTGATTTTATCATCATCGATTGTCCGCCCACTTTGGGAATTTTAACTCTCAACGCCTTTGCCGCTGCCGATGGTTTGCTGGTTCCGTTGCAATGCGAATATTATGCGCTCGAAGGCATCTCGATGTTGAATCGTATTTTAAATCAATTGCGTGAAAGCGGCGTTAATCCGCGACTCGCACTGCTCGGCGTCGTCATGACGATGTTCGATGGACGCACGCGCTTGTCGCAACAAGTCGTGAGCGAAGTGCGCGAACATTTTGGCGAAAAAGTTTTTGACACGGTCATTCCAAGAATTACGCGACTGGCCGAAGCGCCGAGTTTTGGCAAACCAATTATTCATTATGACAAATACAGCGCGGGCGCCGCGGCTTACGAAGTGTTGACAGAGGAGTTTTTAAAACGAGTTGAAATTTAATCAGAAAATATTTATGAAATTTCTTTTTTTAGTTTTTCTTTTGTTGGCAACAGTTTTAAACGCCGCCGATTGGCCGCAATATCGCGGGCCAAATCACGACGGTTCCACGCCCGAAAAAATTTCCACAAAGTGGCCACAGGATGGGCCAAAACAAATTTGGAAAGCGCCGCTCGGCGAAAGTTTCGGTTCCTTCGCGGTCAGTGCAGAAAAAGCGTTTTGCTTCATTCAACGCAAAATTAATGACGAAGATAAAGAAGTCGCTCTCGCGCTTGACGCGAGCAGCGGCAAAGAACTTTGGGCCGTGCCTCTGGGAAAACCAACTTACGATAATCAAGGCGGCGACGGCCCGCGCTCGACGCCAACCGTCGATGGAAAATCAGTATATTTTCTGGGCGCTTATCTGGTGTTGAGCTGTCTCGATGCCGCCACGGGAAAAATGATTTGGCAACACGATCTCGTTAAAGAAAATGGCGGATCGGTTATTCAATGGAACAATGCCGCCTCACCGATTCTTGATGGCGATTTAATTTTCGTGAACGCGGGCGGCCCAAATCAGGCTTTTCTCGCGTTCCACAAAAAAGATGGCCGGCTGGTTTGGAAATCCGAAAACGACAAGCCCACCCACGCTTCGCCCGTGCCGGCGACGATTCATGGCATTTGCCAAATTATTTTCTTCACCCAAAAGGGTCTGGCTTCACTGGCGCCCGCCACCGGCAAAGTTTTGTGGCGATTTCCGTTTCCCTACAATACGTCCACGGCGAGCAGCCCGATTGTGTGGAGCAATATTGTTTATTGTTCGGCGGGTTACGGCGTGGGAGGCGGCACCTGCAAAATTTCAAAAAACGGAAACAATTTTTCTGCGGCAGAACTTTGGCGAACGCCCGGACATACGGTCAATCATTGGACCACGCCGGTTTGCAAAGATGGTTTTCTCTACGGCCTTTTTGGATTTAAAGAATTTGGCCGGGCGCCACTCCAATGCATCGAAATTTCCACGGGCAAACAAATTTGGTCGCAGCCGGGCTTTGGCACTGGGGGAGGAACGATCCTGGTGGGCGACGAAAATATTTTGGTGCAAGGCGACAAAGGTCCAATCGTTTTGGTGGAAGCAAATTCCACCGCTTACAAAGAACTCGCGCGCGGCCAACCGCTTGGCGGGAAATGTTGGACCATGGCCGTGGTGAGCAATGGCAAAATTTTCGCGCGCAATACCAAGGAAGGCGTTTGCCTCGACGTTTCCATAAAATAACCGGAGCATTTCAACTTTTCTTTACAGACGCGCAGATTCCTTTCTACTCTCCCGAAATTATGGCTAAACAAATAGTCGAGATGCTCATTGAATCCGCCATTCTGGAATTGCCCGACACTAAAACCATAAAATTAAAATGGCCGGACAATTACGAATGCGATTTTAAAACCGGCCAGTTCATTACGCTTTATTGGCCTGACACGACGAATTATAAACGCGCTTACTCCCTTTCATCCTGCGCGCTGGATCGCGGTTTTTTTGAAGTAACCATTAAGCGCGACGGCAAAATGGGAACGCGCATCGTTGATTGGGCAAAAGCAGGCGACAAACTTTGGGTGATTCCGCCTGTCGGAAGGTTTCTTCCTGTTTACGAAGACAATAAACATTTGATTTGCATTGCGGGCGGGTCCGGCGTGACGCCCTTTCGCGGTTTTGTGCGCGAAGCGACCCGCCGCCAATTGAAAACTAAAATCACGATTCTTTATACCGTGCGCGCCACCAATGATATTATTTTCAAAGATGAATTTCATCAACTGACGCAGGAAAATCCGAATTTTAATTTTTACGTCACTTGCACGCGATTGTCGGCGGACGATCCGTGGCCTGGGCGTCGCGGACGCATCAACGCCGAATGGATCAAAGAACATATTCATGATTTGCCCAACACCGTTTTCTACGCTTGCGGCACGAATGAACTGGTGGAAGCCACGGAAAAATTAGTCCTGGAAGAATTAAAACTTCCCAAAGAACAAATGAAAACGGAGAAATGGGGATAATGAAATGGGACGAATTCGGCGAGGCGGATATCTGTTCGTTTGGTGGATTGGTGACCATACGCCAAATCACGTTCATGTTTATGATAAAAACGACAAGCTGATTTCGCGAGTGAATCGCAAGACTCTGGAACCGATGGACACACCAAAAATTGATCGCAAAATTCAAAGAATCATCCGACAATTACAATCAGAAGGTCGTCTATGAAAAACGCTGCCAAAAATGCAAAATTGCCGTTTGGAAAAGGGAAATTTTCCAAAATAAAAAACGTTCGTTACCTAAGTTGGGAGGATGCTTTTGACGTGGAATTTGAAGATGGCCTTTGCATTTTGGAGCCACACACGACAGTTCGCCGGGCGAATAAAATTTTGCCTAAAGCCAGATTCGATCATCTTGAGATTGAAGATTGGTGTCAGTCAGGTTTTTTTGTTCATTACGATAACGGGCAAATTGCCGAAATTTCCTGGGCATTTATCCGCGAACTGCCGCCGAAAAATTATCTGCATTGCGAATAATCCAGATGTTGAAACGCACTCCACTTTTTTCCACGCACCAAAAACTAGGCGCGAAGCTGATTGATTTTGGCGGTTGGGAAATGCCGGTGCAATACACCAGCATCACCGATGAACATCTAGCCGTGCGTAACGCCGCTGGGATTTTTGATATTTCGCACATGGGCGAAGTGAGTATCAGCGGAGCGGCCGCCGCGGGTTTTCTGAATCACGTTTTAACCAATGACATTCGCAAACTTGCCGTCGGTCAGGGACAATACACTTTGATGTGCAACGAAAACAGCGGTGTGATTGATGATCTTTACGCCTACCGAATTGCCACAGAAGTTTTTTTGTTAATTGTAAATGCGTCGCGCATTGAAGCCGATGTTTCCTGGCTGCAAAAGCAGGGCGCAATTTTTCCCCAAAAAGACCAATTGGAAATCGGGGATGCTTCGGAAAATTACGCGGCCGTGGCGGTGCAGGGACCGCGGGTGAAAGAATTTATTGATGATTGTCTGCCGGGCGTTTCGACCTCTGGAACTCCCGTCAAATGTGTCACTGAATTGAAAAAAAATGAAATCGGTATTTTTTATTTTGGCGGCACCAAAATATTGGTTTCCAATACGGGTTACACGGGCGAAGACGGTTTTGAAATCACGGGCCTTTCTCATTCCATTCAAACTGTTTGGGACACAGTTTTAAATCTTGGCCAGCCGTTTGGCTGCAAGCCGGCTGGCCTGGGCGCGCGCGATACCTTGCGCACCGAAGTTTGTTATCCACTTTATGGCCATGAACTCAATGAAGAAACCTCGCCCGTCGAAGCGGGTCTGGGATTTTTTGTGGCTTTGGACAAAGGCAATTTTATTGGTCGCGCGACGCTCGCTGTGCAAAAAGAAAAAGGCGTCGGAAAAAAAATGATTGCTTTTAGAATGGTCCAGAAATCTGCGCCGCCGCGCCCGCATTATTCCATTTGGAGTGTAGGCCGGGAGGCAAAAAAAATTGGCGATGTGACGAGCGGCACGCAAAGTCCTTCGCTCGGACTTGGAATTGGCCTTGGATATGTTCCGCCGGAATTTGCGCAACCCGAAACCAAAATTGAAATTGAAATTCGCGGGCAACGTTCCCCTGCAATTATTGTTAAGAAACCATTTTATAGAAAAGCCAGTTAACCACGAAGGCACAAAGACACTAAGGTTCGAAAATTTTCCTTTGTGACTTCGTGTCTTGGTGGTGAAATAAATTTATGAATTCAACTATTCCCACGGATTTAAAATATGCGAAGTCGCACGAATGGGCGCGTGTCGAAAAGGAGATCGCCACAATCGGGATCACCGACCACGCGCAGCGCGAATTAACCGAAATTGTTTTTGTGGAATTGCCGGCGCCGGGCCGAAAAGTAAAAGCAGGCGAAGCGTGCGCCGTGGTCGAATCGGTTAAAACGGCCAGCGATATTTATTCTCCAATCAGCGGAGAAATTTTGGAAACCAATCCAGCCGTAGTGGCGAAGCCTGAATTAGTGAACACAGACCCATACGG
>JALYXC010000172.1 GCA_030947315.1 Verrucomicrobiota bacterium
CGAAGCTCTCTGTAATTTTGCATTTTTAATTTTCATTGTTTTACCAGCTCGCCTTCGTCACGCCAGGAATCAGGCCATTAATGGCGCCTTCGCGAAAAGTTAAACGCGAACAATTGAATTTGCGCAAATAACCGTGCCGCCGTCCGGACATGGTGCAGCGATTAACCACACGAGTCGGGCTGGCGTTGCGCGGCAATTTTGATAACCCGGCGTAATCGCCTTTGGCTTTTAATTCAGCGCGCAGCATCGCGAATTTTTTTACTGTTTCGCGCTTTTTTTTGTTGCGCTCCAACCATGCTTTTTTTGCCATAAAAATTTTTAACGATTTAACGATGCAATGATCTATCTCCCTTCGGCGAAGGGCATGCCCATCATCTTTAAAAAGTCCAGCGCTTCGTCGTCGGTCGGCGCGCTGGTGACGATTGTGATGTCCATGCCTTGAGTCCGTTTAATTTTGTCGAGTTCGACTTCTGGAAAAATAGTTTGATCAGAAATACCGAGTGAATAATTTCCGCGCCCGTCAAATGACCGGACCGAAATGCCGCGAAAATCGCGAATGCGCGGCAGGGCCGTGGCGACCAGGCGGTCAAAAAATTCATACATCACCTCGCGGCGCAAAGTGACGCGGCAACCGATCGCTTGGTTTTCGCGCAGTTTAAAATTGGCGATGCTTTTGCGCGACATGCTGATGATCGGTTTGCGTCCCGTGATCAGCGTCATGTCTTTCACGGCATCTTCCACCGCTCCTTTCTCCAAAGAAGCGCTGACGCCCATGTTCACCACGATTTTTTCCATTTTCGGAATTTGGTGGACGTTCGTGTATTTCCGCTTTTCTTTCAAAGCTGGCATCACTTCTTTTTCGTACTTTTCTAAAATTCTAGGTTTCATTTCGTTTCGCTTTTTCCGGATTTTGCCGGAGCGTTAATTTAAAAAATTCTTGATTTAAACTTTCGCCGTTGCGCCGCGTTTGTTGGCGCGCGTGTCAAATTTTTCTGCATTCATCACGTTGGAAATATGAATGGATCCTTCGCGTTCAATAATCGCGCCTTGCGGTTGATTCTGGTTTTTTTTGGTGTGGCGTTTGATCATTTTGATTCCTTCCACCACGACGCGTTGTTTTTTGGTTTTGACAGCGATAATTTTCCCGCGCTTGCCGAGTTCAGAACCGGCAATGACCACAACTTCATCTCCTTTTTTTACGTGAAATTTCATTTTCGTTAAATGGTTAAATCATTGTATCGTTACATCGTTACATCGTTAAATTGGTTGGACAAATCGTTGTTTTCAAATCACTTCGGGGGCGAGAGAAATAATTTTCATAAATTTTTTATCGCGCAATTCGCGGGCGACCGGCCCGAAAATGCGGGTGCCGCGGGGATTATTATCCTTGTCAATTATGACAATCGCGTTGCTGTCAAATCGCAAATAAGAACCGTCCGTGCGGCGAATGGTTTTGCGGGTGCGAACAATGACTGCGTTGACGACATCCCCTTTTTTCACGGTGCCATCGGGCGTGGCTTCTTTGATATGCGCTTTAATTACGTCGCCAATGAAAGCGTATCTTTGGTTCCGTCCGATGACGCCAATGGCCGCCGCGCGTTTTGCGCCGGTGTTATCGGCTACCTCCATGATGGAACGAATTTGTAACATAAAAATTAGAGTTGGGATTTAATCGGCCTTGGGCGCATCAACGTTTTTGGCGAGAACCTGGGTCAAGCGCCACCGTTTTAATTTTGAAAGCGGCCGCGTTTCGTGAATCAGCACGACATCGCCGACTTTGGCTTCATTTTTTTCGTCGTGCGCATAAAATTTGGAAAAACTTTTAACCACTTTTTTGTAGCGTGGATGCGCATAACGGCGCTCGACACTCACCACAATGGTCTTGGCCATTTTATTGGAAAGAACCCGGCCGAGCCGCTCCTTGCGAATGCCGCGGGCTTCTTTAATTTCGGGAGCCGTTTTTGTTTCTGTTTCAGCCATAATTATTTTTTAGCCGCTTTGGTTTTTTTAACTGCATTGCCCGGTTTGGTTGCAGTTGGGTTGAGACGCAGCGCGGAAATTTGAGTTTCGATGCGCGCCACATCTTTGCGCAAGAGCCGAAGGCGGGCCGGCTTTTCCAACTGGCTGCTGGCCTGTTGCAAACGCAGGTTAAATAATTCATGGCGCAAATCGCGCCCTTGGGCCGTCAATTCAGGCATCGTAAAATCTTTTAATTCAGAAGCTTTCATAAAATTGTTCAGCTGAGTTTATGTCGCGAAATAAATTTCGTTTGAATCGGCAATTTGGTGGCGGCCAGGCGCAGCGATTCTCGCGCGACGGCTTCGGTCACGCCGTCTACTTCAAATAAAATATTGGCGGGACGAATCACGGCGACCCACGATTCCAATGGGCCTTTGCCTTTACCCATACGTGTTTCCAACGGTTTTTTTGTGAATGATTTATCTGGAAAAACACGAATCCAAACTTTGCCGCGCCGCTTCATGTAACGGGTCACCGCCACGCGGGCCGCTTCGATTTGTTTGGTGTCGAGCCAGCAGCGTTCGAGTGATTGCAATCCATATTCGCCAAAGGCCACGGTCTGGCCGCGCGTGGCCATTCCCGTGCGGCTACCGCGGTGCATTTTGCGGTACTTAACTCTGGCAGGCATCATTGGCATAAATATTTCTCGTTAAAAATCGTTGAGTCGTTAAATTGTTAAATCGTGAATTGTGAATTGTGAAGGATCGTCATGCTGCCATCATTGCGGTTTCTTGTTTTACTTCTTTCTTTTCAATTTTGGTTTCGCCTTTGCAAATCCAGCATTTAATGCCGAGCTTTCCGTAGAGCGTGTTGGCTTCGGCAAATCCGTAATCAATATTGGCGCGCAAAGTATGAAGCGGCACGCGGCCTTCCATATATTTTTCCACGCGGGCAATTTCCGCTCCGCCCAGCCGACCCGCGCACCGAACTTTAATTCCTTCCGCGCCGAAATCGCGGGCGATTTGCACCGCTTTTTTCATGGCGCGCCGAAAGGAAACGCGGCGTTCCAATTGCAGGGCGACATTTTCGGCGACGAGTTGCGCGTCGGTTTCCGGCTGTTTGATTTCCTGAATATCAATATAAACTTCTTTGCCGGTCATTTTGCTCAAGTCTTCTTTGAGCTTGTCAATTTCCGCGCCTTTCCGACCAATGACCACGCCGGGCCGGGCGGTGTGAATGGTGATGCGACAACGAGAAGCGGCGCGTTCGATATTAATTTTGGAAACGGAAGCGCCTTCCAATTTCGTTTTTAAAATGTCGCGAATCTGGCGGTCTTCATTGAGCAGTTTGCCAAATTCTTTTTTGTCCGCATACCACTTGGAGCGCCAGTCTTTAGTGACGCCAACACGAAAACCGATTGGATTAGTTTTTTGACCCATAATAATTATTCATCTGAAACAACAATTTTAATGTGGCAGCTCCGTTTTAAAATCGGACCGGCCGAACCGCGGGCTTTTGGCGTGAACCGTTTGAGCGTGGTGGCGGCGCCGGCGACGGCGGATTTTACAATTAAATTTTCGGGCTTCGCGCCGTTATTATTTTCGGCATTGGCAATGGCCGACTTTAAAGTCTTGGCAACGAATCGCGCCGATTTGCGGGGCACCACTTGAAGAATCGCCACGGCCCGCAATGCGGGCAGGCCTTGAATCTGACGAACGACCTCGCGCATCTTCTGCGGAGACATTCGGACATTGTGCATGATGGATTGAACTTGCATAAAAGACTAGACTATTTGGCTTCCGCTTTGGCCGTGTGCGCGCCATGTTTTTTGAAAGTGCGCGTGAAGGAAAATTCGCCGAGACGATGCCCGACCATATTTTCCGTAACGAAAACCGGATTGAAAACTTTGCCATTGTGAACGCCAAAAGTCAGACCGACGAAATCGGGCGTGATCATCGAGCGGCGCGACCAGGTTTTAATCGGTGTTTTGGAATTGGTCTCCTTCGCTTTCGCGATTTTTTCCATCAATCGGCCTTCGACAAAAGGCCCTTTTTTAATCGAGCGTCCCATAAATTATCTTTGTTTCATGGGGCGCCCATCGCGACGCACCAAAATAAATTTGTTTGAATATTTTCGTTTAATCCGGGTTTTGTAACCTTTAGTGATCACACCCCACGGCGTGACTGGATGGCCGCCGCCGGAAGTTTTGCCAGCGCCCCCGCCCATCGGATGGTCCACTGGATTTTTTGCGACCGCGCGACTCAATGGATGAATTCCGCGATGGCGACTGCGACCTGCTTTGCCGAGGACAACATTTTCGTGTTCGGTATTACCAACCTGACCAATGGTGGCGTAACAATTTTCGTGGACTTTGCGAATTTCGCCGGAAGGCAATTTGATCTGCGCATAACTTTCGTCGCGGGACATTAAGGTCGCCGCCGCGCCGGCGGTGCGAACCATTTGCGCGCCGCGGCCTGGAGTAATTTCAATATTGTGAATGGGCAGACCGACTGGAATAGAGCGAAGCGGCAGACTATTTCCGAGATCGGGAGGGGCGCCGGGACCACTCACTAATTTTGCTCCTACTTGCAAATTATTGGGCGCGATGATGTAAGTTTTTTCGCCATCTTTGTAAGCCAAAAGGGCCAAACGCGCTGAGCGCAGCGGATCATATTCAATGGCGAGCACCGTCGCTTGGATGCCATGCTTGTGCCGTTTGAAATCAACGATGCGATGAAATTGTTTATGGCCGCCGCCCCAACCGCGGCTGGTAACTCGGCCATAATGATTGCGCCCGCCGGTTTTTTTCTTGATTTCAATCAAGCTGCGTTCCGGCTTGGTCTTCGTAATCTCCGCGAACGACGCTATTGTCAAATAGCGCGTCGAAGGCGTT
>JALYXC010000180.1 GCA_030947315.1 Verrucomicrobiota bacterium
ATGTAATTTCATTGCGTGACGATATGCTGCGTCCGCACACTTATCCGCTCACGCAATTCTGGCAGGAACTGGACACGAACACTTTTACGATTCCGCACCAGCCCTTCAATCGCATTTTGTGGAATTACAAAGATAATGCGCACCGTCCGCTGTTGGAAATTTATCAAGGCTTTCGCAATGACGCCCGCGAATCGGACGCCAATGAAGGTCTCATGCGGGGGCATCAATTCGGCATCATTGCTTCGAGCGATCATCTAAGTACTCGCGCCAGTTTCGCTTGTGTCTGGGCCGAAAAAAAAGATCGGGAAGGAATTTTTCGCGCGATGCAAGCGCGACGAACTTACGGAGCGACCGCGAAAATTTATTTGCGCGTGACCTGCGGTGAACATTGGATGGGCGAAAGCTTTTCTGCAAAACAGATGCCGCCAACTAAAGTGGAACTGGAAAAAAGTGCGCCGATCAGCAATGTCGATTTGTTTGTGGATGGCATTCTCAAAACAGGATTGACCGATATTTTACAAAGCAAAGAGGGAGATTTTAAATACGAATTCCCCCCGGATAAATCTCTGACCGGCCAGCATATTTTTTATGTGCGCGTCAAACTGGTTGATGGCAACCGCGCCTGGTCGTCGCCACTTTGGGTGAACCTCGTACCGTGATTTAACAATTCACGCTTCACGCTTCATGTTTCAGAAATCTGGAATAATTCGACATTCGAAATTCGCCATTCTAAATTTTCTTCATGGCGTTGGTGCGCATACTTGTGGATGGCTACAGCCTGCTGCACCGCTGGCCGGAACTGGCGCCGGGCCAGGCGCGTTATTCCGCCGCTGCGCGCGGGGAGTTAATTCAGCAACTGATTCTTTATCGCGACGCCGTCGGCACGCCCATCACGGTTGTTTTTGATGGCGCGGGAAAAAAGCCGGATGCTTCGCAATTTCCTTCCACACCGGAAATGGAAATTATTTATTCCCGCGCAGGACAAACCGCCGATCAAATCATCGAGCGCGTGACGCATCGCTTGAAAAGATTCGGCGAAGTGCTGGCTGTGACTGACGATCATGCCGAGCGCGATTTGGTTATTTCAATGGGCGGAATGGCTTCCAGTTGTTTTAATTTTATTCACGACATTGAAAATACTTTGCGCCAACAACAACGCGAAATAAAACGCCATAATTTGAAAGAACGAACTAAATTTAAAAATCGGTAAAGGGAGCGCTTGTGTCGTGCGGACTGGGTTCGCCGTGGTGCCGCAGACACAAGCGGAGGAGAAAACCTCGGTCGCTCCCATTCCTTTTGCGCGCAACTTTCATTAACACCGTGGCTTTAGCCCGGTGAAAATGAATCGACATTAGATTCAGCCGTTTTAACGGCTTGGCGTCGCAACTATTTAAAAGCCGTTAAAACGGCTGAACTTTCTGCCCCGCCTTGCATCACACCGGGCTAAAGCCACGGTGTTAATGAGAAATGATGCATCAGGCTGGAGAAAAATGAAATCCCTTTCACAAAAAGTTGGAATTTTGGGGGCGCAAAACTTTTTTTAAAAAACCCTTGACTTGTTTTTGGTTATACGTTTAACTGAAAGCAACCTATGACTATTGTGGCTGACCTATTCTCTAATTTTTGGTGTTTTCAAGCACGGTTCAGGCGAGATTTTATAAAAAATTGAATTAATGCTGCCCAAATGAAAAATCGCCTTTTAACGCCGCAAAATGTTTTTGGATTTACACTGATTGAATTGTTGGTGGTGATTGCCATTATTGCGATTCTGGCAGCCATGCTTTTACCGGCGCTAGCGAAGGCGAAACAAAAATCGCAGCGAATCAGTTGTTTGAATAATTTGCATCAGATCGGATTAGGCAGCCAAATGTATGCCGATGATTTTAAAGGGGATTTGATTGATGACACTCATGCCTATACCACCGCCCGTTATACTTCGATCAAACCAATCCCGCCGAACTGCCCACGCTTTGAAGCTGATGATGATTTGAATTGGTTGTATCCGCGATTCGTCTCTAATCTAAAGAGTTTTATCTGTCCCAGCACAAAAAATAATATTGACAAAAATTTGACGGCACTATACGGCGATACTCTTCAGAAGTATTTGCAAGACCTCGCGGCAATTGCAACCAGCAAGAACACCACAAACGGCCATAGCTATGAAGTGAAAGGTAATATTCAAACTGTGTCCGGGGGGGCCACCCGACGCGCGGAAAAAATTAACGCAATCCCTCGTTTTACAATACGTTTGTAACGGCTATCCCAAAGCAATGGGCGTTAGACCGGGTCCTTCGGGAATCTGGTTTATTTATGATTCGGATGGCTCAGGAACCATTGGTATCAACAATGAACCTGATGATACGGACGCTCATGGCAAAGATGGCAGCAATTTTGGTTATTGCGACGGTCATGCTGCCTGGGTGCCACGGAATAAATGGCGATACAATTATAATATTGTTCGAAACATCAATGTAACTTCAGCAACTCTGCCTTAACTGTTCATACTTTTGTGACCAGACTTTAACAACAGCAAAAATTAAATTTAAACAACTTAATAT
>JALYXC010000225.1 GCA_030947315.1 Verrucomicrobiota bacterium
CAGGAAAACTTTCCATCAAAAAGATTCGGCGCGAAGATTGGGCGGAATCGTGGAAACCCCATTTCAAACCCATTCAAATTGGAAAAGCGCTCCTGATCAAACCGAGCTGGAGCAAAAAAATTCCACAAAAGAATCAGGCCGTGGTCGTTCTTGATCCAGGACTTGGTTTCGGAACAGGGCAACACGCCACGACCTCCTTTTGTTTGAAACAAATCGTGAATTGTCGTCGCGCGCGGGAAACGCAATCTTTTTTGGATATCGGAACTGGTTCCGGAATTTTAGCCATTGCCGCCGTCAAACTCGGCTATTCGCCCGTGAGCGCTTTTGATTTTGATCGCGATGCGGTTCGGATCAGTCGGGACAACGCCGTGCTAAACAAAGTCAAAAAGCAGGTGCAACCCGTTCATCATGATTTAACGAAAATGCCTTTGCGTATCAAATCCAAATACGATCTGATTTGCGCGAATCTGATTTACGATTTGTTGATCGCTGAAAAGGAACGTATTTTTAACTGGCTGCGCCCAAAGGGAAATTTGGTTCTGGCGGGGATTTTAAAAAGCCAATTTGCAAAAGTGAAGGCGAGTTACGAAAAACTTGGATTAAAACTGGTGGAAACTCACGTTGAAAAAGAATGGCAATCGGGACTATTTAATCAAAAAAACTTTTGAACATTTTTTCCTTTCGCCATTCTAATTTTTCAGGAAAAAGCGATTCCAACTAATGGGGTAAAAAGGTTGGAACCATTCAACTTAAATCGTTCCAGAAAGGAAAAGTTAAGTATGATAAAAAAGTTAGACGTGATGACGGAAATCGTTCGCCATGCAAAACACCCATTCCGGCAGATAGATAATCGTTCAGACAAACCTCACAAACATCGTTATGAACGCCGCAAAATCCGGGAATATATAAAACTTGGAAGTTGGTGGAACGAAATCCAAATCTAAATTCATCCTGGAAATTCCAGCCACGCCTCACCGCGTGGCTTTTTTTATTGTCGCGGGAAAATAAAAATCTCCGATAACATGCTCAGAAAAAATAATGCTGATCGCTTTTCACAAACCTTATGGCGTCGTTTCTCAGTTCACTCCGGATGGCTCACCCAATCGCACGCTGGCCGAATTTAATTTTCCCAAAAATGTTTATCCGATCGGGCGGCTTGATGCCGATTCTGAAGGACTGCTTTTGTTGAGCGATGAAGCAACTTTGAACGAAACACTTTTGCATCCGCTGCATGCTCATCGGCGAATTTATTTTGTTCAGATCGAAAACATCCCCCGCGCAGAAAGTTTACAACAATTGCAAAAAGGAATTTTACTGCAAGGCCGAAAAACGCTGCCGTGTCGCGCCTGGATTCTCGATCCGCCTCCAAACTTTTCATCGCGAAATCCGCCGATACGCTTTCGCAAATCGGTTTCTGATTGCTGGATCGGCCTGGAATTAATTGAAGGCAAAAACCGGCAGGTGCGCCGCATGACCGCTGCCATTGGACATCCGACGTTGCGATTGATCCGTGTGCAAATCGGAAATTTTGCCTTGGGCGATTTGCCTCCAGGACGATGGAAGAAATTACTGTCATCTGAAAAACAACTTGTCCTGGCAAAAGAAAAACAGGAAGCGCCAGTGTGATTTAATTGACATGCCTGCATTCAAATTCTAAAGTGCAGGCATGACAAAACATTTTGCACAATACACGCTGCGGAAAATTCCAATGCGAATTGATTTGTGCCTGCGCCGGCGCGCGCGCGAAGAAGGCAAAAGTCTTAATCAAATCGCTTTGGACGCTTTGGGACGCGGCTCCGGATTGAGAGAAGAAATTGTTCATCATGATCTTGACGAGTTGGCTGGCACCTGGAAAAAAAACGCCGCTTTTGATTCAGCCATTCGTGCGCAAGACAAGATTGATCGCAAACTTTGGCGATGAAAATTGCCATTGATACCAATCGTTACGTGGATTTTATGAAGGGAGAGGCCGGCGTTGTAGGGCAATTACAGCGGGCGGAAAAAATTATTTTGCCATTTGTGGTCGCCGCAGAATTGCGCGCCGGTTTTTTGGCAGGCGATCGTCGCCAACAAAATGAGCGAATTCTGGTTCGATTTCTTAATTCCCGGCGTGTCTCGATTTTTTATCCCGACGAAAATACCACGCCTTATTATGCGCAGCTTTTTCAGCAACTGCGCCAGCAAGGAACTCCGATTCCGACCAATGATATTTGGATTGCGGCGATTGCGCTGCAGCATAATTTGATTCTTTACACGCGGGATATTCATTTTAAAAATTTGCCGCAAATTCCACAAATTTAATTTCAGAATGTCTCTAAACGTTTTCAACACCCTCTCGCGTTCCGTCCAGGAATTCGTGCCGCTGGATCCCGCTGGAAAAAAGATTGGTATGTATTGCTGCGGGCCGACTATTCATGATTTCGCGCACATTGGGAATTTTCGCACCTTTGTTTTCGCTGATCTGCTCCGCCGCTATCTGGAATTTAAAAATTATTCCGTGCGCCATGTGATGAACATCACGGACGTGGAAGATAAAATCATCAGCCGTGTGCGCGAGGCTAAAATTCCATTGCGCGAATATACGT
>JALYXC010000244.1 GCA_030947315.1 Verrucomicrobiota bacterium
TATGTCAGGGCCAAAGGTTATGCCTTGCCCGAAACGTGGAGATCGTCACAAGCTTTGAACGAAAAATAATTATTTTTATGAGCGAGGCTAAAGCAATTCCAAAACCGAACTCTATTAATGCAGAGCAGGTTGCGCGTGTCGTTCGATTTGGCCTTGTGGCAATCGTGCTGCTCGTTTCGTTTTATGGACTGGTGGGATGTGCTACGTCCGGGCATCAGACGCCCCTGCACGTGTGGCGTGGGCCTGATTCCACTCTCCAGCAGCGCGCCGACGCAGTTTCCGAGCTTATCCCAATAGGCACGAGCAGACAGAGGGTTGAAAGTATCCTGGGCACAAAAGGGGCCTGGACACGGTCTCACGGCCGGAATGTCCAGGTTATCTGGAGCAAAAATGCCAAGCCATCATCTCGCCCATTGCCTAATTATGATGTTTGGAGTTTGGAGTATGAGTTTCTTGGAGGAACCGTCAGCTTATATTTTGACCCACCAACCGCGATGGGAAATAAGTTTGTTCGTGCATCATTCAACGTCAACAAAGATTTTCCAGCGAAAATCACTCCACTTAAGCAATAAATTTGTTTTCTATGACTGAAGGCAAAGAAATTCCAAAACAAACCTCCATCAATGCGGAGCAACTTGCGCGTGTCGTTCGGTTTGGCCTTGTGGCAATTGTGTTGCTCGTTTCGTTTTTTCCGATTCATTGCAGTCTGAAAGTTTTTACTTTTAAAGAAGTTTGGGAAGGTATGAAACTGACGTTGCCGCCACTGACTCTATTTGTGGTTCGTCAGCGTCATTTTTTGATTGTCACCAGTTTGCTGGTTCCTCTCGCGAGCATCGCCACGCTTTTCATGCGCAACTATGTTCGCTCATTCTATTGGATTGCCGTTCTTGCGTTGATAACGATGGTTCATATTATTTTGTTCTTTCAAGGTATTATCGAACCTATCCCTGTGTTATTTGTTGAATCAATGACGGGTGGACACTAATTTTTATGAACGAAGACAAACCTATTCCGAGCACCATTGACATTGAAAAGGTTGCTTGCGCCATTCGATTCGCTCTGGTCGCAATCGTGGTAATGCTTTCCTACCTGCCGATCCGATGCAGCTTTTCTATCGCCGCCATGAAGGAGGTATTTCAGAGGATAGGTCAGCCGGTGCCGCCTCTTACAGAATTGGTCATTCGTTTCAGTTCTTTCCTGATCGTGAGTAGTTTGGTTATTCCGCTGGCAGCAGTTGCGACGCTCTTTATCCGTAACTCCGTCCGCGCGTTTTATTGCCTCGCCGGTCTGGCGTTGGTGACAATGGTGCATCTTGTGTTCACCTACGAAGGACTTGTTGCACCTATCTTTCTTTTATTGGATCAAATGGGGGCGAAGTGAATGGAGAGAATTTTATTATGGTAACGAATGATCAAAGCGCAAAATCAAGGGTTCACTACTGGATTAAAACCTCACTGGTTTTAATTACTTTGATTCTCTTTGGCGCATTAACCGGATGTGTGCGGATACAACGAATTGAATGGAAAACCTCAGATGATGAAATAAGAATTTCACCCAGCAACGATAAAAAATCCCTTTCGGTTTCTGTTCTCACCAAAACTTCGGATCCCACCCAAAAACCAACCATCGACGCAAACCGCTCGTTTGCGATTTCTCCTTCCGGCAAACGCTTTAACATTCGGGTTGTAAAAAATGGATATGCCAACACTCAGATTTCGCCATGGACTTCTGATGATATTTATCTCATTGATCCGTCACAGCAAACTGGCAATTCCCTTTGGAAGAGTGGCCTTTGGAAGCTGGATTTGATTTTCATACCTCCAAGTTCCCGACAGCCAATTCATTCCGAGTATAAACTTTATACGTATTGGTATTGTCCAATCTTTGTGCGTCCGTTTTAACATGAAACCATTTTTTATGAAAACGGTAACTGTAAGTATATTCCCTCCAAAGAAGCGTTTTCTTATGACAAATACGCAGTGATGGTAAAATTTTTATTGGATCATGGAGCGGAAGCAAACGTTCAGGATAAACACGGTTATACGCCGTTAAATGCATGCGGTTCTTGATCTGGCGCAGGTGGAGATAGAAGATATTCGGGTAATACAGATGCTTCTGGATGCCGGAGCGAATGCTGAATTAAAAAATGATCAAGGGGAGACTGCGCTCATGATGGCGAAAAGATTAAAAAGAAAATATTCCAAGAAGCTATTCGCCGAAAGCATTAAATAATCTTGGGAGGATCTAAATTTTTGAACTAAAAACATGAAGCCGCCCGCAAGAACAGCCGGAAGATTTTTCAGGAAGAACCGTTTCAGGATCGTAGTTTAAGTTCGGAGAAAGCCAGCGCTCGACAGTTTGCAAATCCATTTGTTTACGCAAATGATAATCGAGAACCTGGTCGCGCTCGATTTTTCCCACGCCAAAATATTTTGCTTCGGGATGCGCAAAATAAAGTCCGCTCACACTGCTGGCCGGCCACATCGCGCAGCTTTCCGTCAGCTTGATTCCGGCATTTTTTTCAGGGTCGAGCAGT
>JALYXC010000254.1 GCA_030947315.1 Verrucomicrobiota bacterium
CGCTTCCGCCAAACCGCTCTACGAAAATAATTTTGAAAAAGCGGTGGTTGGGAAAGTGCCGGAAGATTTTCTGGTTCTCGATGGCGGATTCACGGTGAGAGAAGAAAATGGCAATAAATTTTTAGAATTACCGGGCGCGCCTTTGGAAACGTTTGGCGTTCTTTTTGGTCCGACGGAATCAACCAATATTTCGGTTACCGCGAAAATTTTTGGCACTGCGAAAGGCCGGAGATTTCCAACGTTTGCGGTGGGGTTAAACGGAGTGGGGGGTTATAAATTGCAGGTTTCTCCTGCCAAAAAAGAACTGGAACTTTATCGTGGCGACGAAGTGGTGGCGCATGTTCCGTGCGATTGGCAAACGGGAAAATGGACGATGCTGCAATTGGAAAATCGCTCGCTTAAAGAAGGCGGAAATAAAATCGCAGGAAAAATTTGGACGGAAAAAACTCTCGAACCAAAAGAGATGATTTCGTTTGCAGAAAAATCGCCTTTGCCTGCGGGTCGTGCTTCTGTTTGGGGCGCGCCGTATTCAGGAACTCCCATTCAATTTGATGATTTAAAAATTTCGCGACCGCAATCTTCGGAAAAATAATCGAAACGCAGATTTTTTTAATTCGTCGGAGAAAATACTTATTCACCGCGAGCAGTTTGCGGAGGATTTTTGAGACGTTGCCAAAAAGTTATCAATCCCGTTTAACGCCTTGTTTTATTAAGGGATTTGCGTTGCTCACAGGTTACTCACAAGGGTGATTTTGTGAACAAGTCTGTGCATATCATTTTGTATTAAGATTAAAAAAAACTGCTAGTCTAATCACGTTCTTTGAAAGAACTGAAACGGAAGCGGTGGACGAAAGAAAATTGCGGAAGTTTCAGGATAATCCCGGGTGACCGGGGAAAGGTTGAGCGAGGCTGGTTCGCTTGGCCCCTCTAAGTTCGATTCGTGAGAATTGGAGACCGGAGGCAGAATTCACCAGTTCCTCTGGCAGCGTTCGCGCACTGTCAGTTAACGCGAAAAAAGGAACTTGGCAGCCAGGCGCAATTAGAAACTGCGCCGAACTGAGTCAAGTAGCTCAAGGAAGTTTCGAACTTGAGTGAATCGCAGTTACCCAAAGAGGTAAATGATTGCTACTGTGGATCAGCACGGTGCGAGCGACTCTGGCGACTATTGAAAAATAATTCGCCAAGCGAAAGACGCCGAAAGGCGGGACAAAATGAGCGTTCGTTCTGGGAAGGACACGAGTTTCGGCAGAATCCGTGAAACCTTCTACAAATCGGCGATGTTAAAAACGACACCGCTGAACTGTGAAATCAAAGCAATCTGAGAGTTAAGAGGCGAGACCCGTGGCACTGAGCCAACGCATTGGCAAAACCGATTGCGGACTCAGCGCTAAGTGGTCAAGACGCGGAAACAGTTTGCAGACGTGTCTTGGCCTGGTTCGCGAGCCGGTGGCGCAACCACCAGTTTAAGCGAGCTGAAAAGCTTCACTCGAAATTCAGCGTTGTGAAACGCTGGACGGCCCTGCTACGAGGCCGAAGAACTCCGCTTGCCGTGGAGAATAGCGTCGGGAAGCTGACAGCCAATTTATTGGCGCCTAATGTTGGCGCGGGAAAGAGAGAGTGGCGAACTCCCATCCCCCACTTTTGTCCCCGTTTGACCGCAAGGTCGGACGGGGACATTCGTTTTTAATAAATTAGCACAGCCTTTCCGTCTTGCTCTTTTGCCGTTTCGTGGCGAAGTTAAAGGGCACTTTTGAAAACTCTGCCAGGTTAGCAGTGCCAGAAATTAATTTGAAATCATGCGCCACGTTTATTTAGATCATCAAGCCACCACGCCGTTGTTGCCCGAAGTTTTCGAGGCGATGAAACCGTATTTCATGGAAGCGTTCGGCAATCCATCTTCGTTGCATCAACACGGCTTGCGTGTGCGCGATGCTCTCGCCAAAGCGCGCACGCAAATTGCCGCGCTGATAAACGCCGAATCGCCGGAAGAAATTTTCTTCACCTCCGACGGAACCGAATCCGCGAATCTCGCTGTCAAAGGCGTCGCATACGCCAATCAACGCAAAGGAACGCACCTCGTTATTTGCGAAACCGAACATCCTTCCGTCATCAACTCAGTCGAATTTTTAGAAAAACAAGGATTCACCTGCACTAAAGTCAAAGTGGACAAAGAAGGTTTGATCAATCCCGAAGATGTTCGCGCCGCCATCACTGATAAAACGACTTTGATCGCCGTGCATCACGCCAACCACGACATCGGTGCCATCGAACCAATCAACGAAATTGGAAAAATCGCCGCCGAAAAAGGAATCGCTTTTTACGTCGATGCCGAGGCGAGCGCGGGTTGGTTGCCAATCGATGTGCAAGCGATGGGCGCGAATTTGCTTTCACTTTCACCGCACCGTTTTTACGGCCCGAAAGGCGTCGGCATTTTATATCGAAATAAAAAAGCGCGCATTGTCAGCATCCTGCACGGCGGCGTTCAGGAAGGCGGACGACGCGCCGGAACGGAAAATGTTCCCGCAATTGTCGGCGCAGGTTTTGCCGCAGAAATTGCCTTGCGCGAAATGCCGCGACGCATTGCGCACACCGCGAAATTACAAAAACGTTTGTGGGACGGCCTTAAGAAAAAAATTACTTACATTAAATTAAACGGACCGGAGCCAGGGCCGAAACGCATTTCGACAAGCTTGAATCTCAGCACGGAATTTATCGAAGGAGAAGGTCAACTTTTGCTTTGCGATTTGAATGGAATCGCGGTCGCGAGCGGTTCCAGTTGCGTCAGTAAATCGCTGAAAGTTTCGCACGTCCTCGGCGCGATTGGCCTCGACCACGCTTTGGCTCAGGGAAATATCATCATGTCGCTCGGCGAAATGAACAC
>JALYXC010000261.1 GCA_030947315.1 Verrucomicrobiota bacterium
CGCGACAACTTGCGAACCGTAATCAATGGAGAGTTGAGTGTGACGCGCGCCAAAGCTCCCGGTGATGCCTTGAACGAGAACTTTGGTTTGGGGTGTGACGAGGATTGCCATGAGAAATCAATTTTGGTTCTGCTGGTTTTGGACTTCTTTCAAATACTTTACAGTGATTCTATCGTGATCGCGATTCATCGCCTCTTTCGCGCGAATCAATGCTTCAATGTCAAGAATCCGACATTTGCCGTAAGGCAATTCCACTTCAACGCTCTGCTTAAAAACTTCTTCAAAACTGCCGACGCCTAAAATTTCACCCAGACAATCCACGATTCCTAAATCGGTTTTTAAATACAAATTCTTCAGAGTCGCGCATTGTTCTGGAGTTAGTTGCAGTGGCAAATCCGGCCGTGATCGATGCACCGGATGCAAATCCGCAAACGCTTTTTGTATCCGCATCAGATTCGCTTCGCTGAACCGGCAGCAAATATCCACATCCCGTGTAACGAGTGTGACTCCATGAGCTACCGCTGCGAATCCGCCAACCAAGACGAACTCCACTTCCGACGAAATCAATCTTCGCGTCAATTCGCTAAGATTTTGCATCGTGTTTTTTCATAGCCGCGCGCAACGACTCGGCAAAATTCAGCGCGTCATCATTCGCCTGCATTCGTTCCCACGGCGTTTTTGCAAGACTGTCCTTGAGCAACGAAATATCAATGCCGCTGGACCCGCTCTCGCCGCTGGCAAAGCCACAATCGGACAAATCTTCCTTCAAAGCATTTTCGTTGTTAGCTGCGTTCGACATGAATTAATTATTTATTTTTCTTTTGTGAATACAAATGGTGTTGCCGTCGGGATCGAAAATCATGGCCATGCGGCAGCCGGGACAATCCATCGGTTCGATGCGGAACTTCACGTTGTTGTCGCGCAATTGTTTTATGGCGGCGTCAAAATCCTCGACTTCGAGCGCGGCCGAGCAACCGTCAGGACTCGGTTTGAACATTCCGGGCGCACAACCAATGGCTAGCGCATACGGTCCGAATTCGTATTCAACCCACTGATTGTGTTCAGAATTCGTGACGGTCGTAGGTTTCAAATTCAACACGCCCTCGTAAAAATCACGGGCGCGTTTCATGTCCGTGACGGCGTAACAACAAAATGCGAGTTCGATGACTTTAAGCATAGAGGAGAAAATTAAATTCAATCGCCGTGAAACTCAAATCTTTTCCGCATCCGTGACGCCACGTCCGCCCACTGCCAGATTGACGTCGCCAAACTTCCCGCATAAACTCATCCGCCCTGCCGATTTCCTTGGCATTCGCTGCCCTGTTGTGGCGAGTTTTGATGAACCGGCCAAACGCGGTGATTTAGGCATTTAATTTATGAACCGCAAAAAATAATTCTGCTTTTGATGACGGTGTTTTTAGCTGTTTTATTTCTTCAATTTTTCCGTCGCGAAAAAATCGTTGCTCCCGAAAATAAAACTGCCGCGAAAAAAACCGCTCCGCTTAAAAAGTCATTTCGCGCCATGAGGTGGTCAGAAGCTTCCCTGAACAAAACAAATTCCGCCGCGCAAAAATTGGAAGCAACTAATGAAGACGGCGACGTCTTCATAAGCCTATCGCGTGAACAAGTTGAAGCTTATTTGTTAAAAAATAAACGCTGCGCGGAATGTCTGCTCAATGCTTTTTTAGAAACAAGAGACACTAATTTTCTTACGGAAGCCGGGCAGAATTTCCCGGATAATCCACTCGTTCAATGGACAATGTTCCAACAGGATATTTCTGCTGATGAAAAGAAAGGGTGGCTGGAGAAACTTAAAATCTCGTCACCTGATAATGCGCTGCCGAATTATCTTTCTGCGCTCGACAGTCTGAAAGCCGGCAACATTGAGGAAGGATTGGCCGAAATAAACGCCGCTCGAAAAAAGAATTATAATTCTTTCGACAACGAATCTATTCAAAGTCGCGAGGAAATGTATTTGTTGGCCGGGCTTCCTCCCGAGCAAGCGAAAATTCAGGGGATGTACGGGGTATTGCTTCCAGGTCTTGCGAAGATGAAATCAGTCGCACTGGAAATAGCAGCCTTGCAGCAAAAATCCGCTGCTTCCGGAGATGCTGTTGCGGCCCAACAGTTGGCCGCTTTGGGAGTCGAAGCGAGCCGCAAAGTGATTGAAGCAAATAGTCCAATTTATATTAACGGCCTTGTGGGTGAGGCCATGGAAAATATCGCGTTGAAAAATTTAAATGCGGAAACATATTATGATTTCCTCGGAAAAACTGCTGGAGAACGGATTCAAGAACTCAAAGAACATAGGGCAGAAGCAAAAGAGTTGCAAAAAGTTTGGGATGATAATTTTGCAGGTTTGAGTCCGGGAGAAAAAATAATTTACATGGATCGCGCCAAACTTTACGGCGAGGTGAACGCGATGCGTTGGCTCAAACAATATCAAAGCGGCATCACAAAATGAAAAAACTTTCTCCCATTGATTTCGAGTGGGATTTATGAGACGGCAAAAAATACTTCTGTTTTTGATGACACTGTTTTTAGCTGTTTTATTTTTTCAATTTTTCCATCGCGAAAAAATCGTTGCTCCCGAAAATAAAACTGCCGCCAAAAAAACCGCTCCGCTTAAAAAGCCAGTTCGATCTGCGAGATTGTCAGAAGCTTCTGTAAGCGAAACCAATTCAACCGCACAAAAAGTTGTAGCGACTAATGAATTAGGTGAAGAGTTAATCGATCTGTCGCGTGAGCAGGTTGAAGCCTATTTGACGAAGACCAGACGTTGCGCGGAATGTCTTCTCAACGCTTTTGAAGAAACTGGCAACCACAGTTATTTTAGAGAAGCGTTGGAAAAATTTCCTGACAATCCGCGTGTGCAATTAGCATTGCTTACGGACGGTCGCCTTAAAGATGAATGGCCTGCGGAAGATCGCAAAATCTGGCTGGAGCGTTTCAAATCGTCTTTGCCGAATAATGCATTTCCGAATTATCTCGCAGCAATTGACGATTTTAAAAATGGGCAGACCGATTCAGCTTTGAGCGAATTAAATTCGGCTCTTCAAAAAGGAACGGTTGATCCGCTTTACCGCGAAAGAATCCAAGGCGGTCAGGAGGTGCTTCTTCTATCGGGTTTCTCGCCAGAAGAGGCTGCGGCTGCACAATCTATCTCTGGCACCACGCTCCCCTCAGAATCCGAAATGAAAAACCTTTCTATGAGTTTGGCTGAATTGGAAAAAAATTATATTAGCTCAGGCGATAATGCTTCCGCACAAAAAATTGCTGCGATGGGAATTGATATGGCTCGTCGTTGGGGGGACGAAAAATCCAGTCCATTTATAATTAGCAAGCTGGTTGGCATAGCCATGGAACGCAAAATATTGAACGAACTAAATCCTGACACAGCATATGATTTTCTCAGTGGTGGAACTCCGCAACAGCGGCTTCAAGAGCTTAATCATCAAAGGGCAGAGATAAGTGAATTTACTAAATCTTTTGAACAAAATTATCCCCCATTAGATGCTAGAAATAAATTGATTTATTGGAACCGCACGCAAATTCAAGGTGAGTTAAACGCTTTGAAATGGCTGCATCAAAACTACGGAAC
>JALYXC010000270.1 GCA_030947315.1 Verrucomicrobiota bacterium
AGATTGGTGATCTCTGGCGATACATTGTATGGCACCGCATTCAATGGCGGCTCATCAGGCGCCGGGACGATATTCCAAGTCAATACCAATGGCAGCGGGTTCGCGGTGGTGAAAAGTTTCGCGGAAATCAATGGCGCTGGAGGCGGGCCGGCGGCGGGGCTGTTGTTGTCGGGGGGAACTTTTTATGGGACAACGGAATCTGGCGGGTTCGGGAGCGCAGGCACGGTATTTAGCCTTTTGCTGCCAGGACCGCAATTGACGATTATTCGTGCGGGAGCAAATGTTATTTTAAAATGGCCCGCTGCGGATTCGAGTTACACTTTGGAGTCCACGGTCACGCTGGGCGCTTCCGCAGTTTGGAATCCTGTTTCTCCGCTGCCGGTCATCGTCAACGGACAAAACACGGTGACTAATCTCATCTCCGGCGCCGCAAAGTTTTACCGGCTTAGTCAGTGAGGAATCGGAGCTTTCGGAATTGGCATAAGCAGTTCAAAAAGTTTCCGCCGTGAATTCCCGCCGAAGATTTAAGATCGCTCTAGCAATTTCTTCTCCAACGGAATCTTTTCCAGCACCACGTATTTCGGCAAGCCGCCCTCCGTGGGCACTTTGACTTCGCCTTCGATAAGCGGGCGACAATATTCAATAAATTTTTCGTTCGGCATCAAACCATCTTCGCTCAACCATTCTTTGGGAATCAAATGTTCGACATTGGCAATTTCTTTTAAATCATGCAGGCCAGTCGTCCAGCGATACGGATTGTTTTGCAAACGAATAATTTTCACCATCAAACCACTTTGCCCATCCGCAGCCGCGCGA
Organism: Verrucomicrobiota bacterium; assembly: GCA_030947315.1. Classification (GTDB taxonomy): domain Bacteria; phylum Verrucomicrobiota; class Verrucomicrobiia; order Limisphaerales; family CANJXF01; genus JALYXC01. Next base: position 817 of record JALYXC010000270.1, read on the forward strand.
ACAGCCGCTTCACCACACGCGACGGCTTCCTGTTGGTCGGTCAAGCTCGCGTAATGAGCAGCGCAACGTTGCGCGTAACCCAATTTTACCGTGCGCGTTTTCGTCTGCAATCTTTCCGTAATAATTTCTCCCAGCCGTTCCGCTGCGCCGGACAAAACGGGATGTCCAAAAGAATCAAGTCGGTTGGAATCGGCGCTAAACTCTGCGCCATCAGAATTTTTCAAACCTTCGCCCACCACGATGACGCAATAATTTAATCTGGCCACGGTCTCTTTAACTTTTGCGAGAAAAAGTTCTTCGTGATAAGGAATTTCCGGCAGCAAAATAATATGCGGCGCATCGTCAGGCAAACGCTTGGCGAGAACCGCGCTGGCCGCAATCCAACCGGCGCCGCGTCCCATTACTTCAACAATGCAACAGGCGCCGTCGTCCGTCGCCATGCTGCTCACATCGTCGGCAATTTCCATGACGGTCGTCGCGTTGTATTTCGCCACCGAACCAAAACCCGGACAATGATCAGTGTGCGGCAAATCGTTATCAATCGTTTTAGGAACGCCGATCACGCGCAATTCATAGCCGCGCTGGATGGCTTGTTCGTGAATTTTGTGCGCGGTATCTTGCGAATCATTTCCGCCCACGTAAAAAAAAAATCGGATATTATGCGCCTGAAAAACTTCAAACAGGCGGTCCATATCGCGGGCGGCTTTTTCCGGTTTTATCTTGAAATCAATTTTGTAACGGCAGGTGCCCAGCGCGGCGGCCGGCGTGTGTTTCAAGGCTTCAATCGTTTTGGCTTTCTCGTCGTTGAGGTCAATCAGTTCTTCACTAAGGATGCCGAGAATTCCATTCAACCCGCCATAAATTTCTTCAATGCATTCCTGTTTTCCCGCTTCCTGAATAATGCCGGCGACACTAGCATTAATGACCGCAGTCGGCCCGCCGGATTGGGCGACTAAAAGATTTCCAATTAATTCTGGCATAATTTTTGAGGCGGAACTCTGTCAATTCTCAGAAAAGCTGTCAAAGAAGAATGGCGAAAAGTTCCCTGCTCCGCTCAGCGGGCCAGAGAAAGTTTTCGCATTTGAGGAAGACGCGTCGCACTGACCTGGCTCGTCACGCGCCATAAATAAAAAAGCAATCCGGCGGTCACTAAAAGATTAGCGACCTGGGAGACTCCATGCCACGCCCTAAAAGATTTGGCGGCCGCAGGGCGTAGTTCCGTCGGGCCACGATGTATCGTCCAGTGCAATTTGGACATTTTTGGCTGCAACCAAAATCCGCCTACTAAATTGCAACAAAAAATTCCCAGGAGCAGACCGAGCGTGATTCGTTGCAGCGGTTTTCCCATATAAAGCCATTCAGCCAGCAAATGCAAAAGCGCGATCACGCCGCAAATATGTTGTAGGACAAAAAAACGTTTGATGACCAATTGCGCCGCAAAGCCATTGTAAGGTGGCTGAATTATTTTGGTCAATTCTGGTGAGAAAAAAGTCGGAGCCACTGCGAACGTAAAAAAGATTGCGGCGCCAAACCAAATGGCGGCATTGACCACGCCGACAAATCGTAAAAAACCAATCATGCGACCAGCGTAGGAAAAAAAAATTCTACTGCCAAGCAGGAAGCCAATTAAAAAAAATATAAACTGGACAGCGTTATTTCACGGAGTTGGTCGTCACGGGCAATTTAAGCGTTCGCGTGGGATCTAAAAATCCCGGCGGCAACGGAGGAAATTCGGGGGGAGCTTTCTGAACAATTTGTCGCCAAGCTTCTCGTTCACTAGGAGACATGGATCGCCAGCGCTCGGCATTTTTTAAAAATTGCTCGCGCTCTTCGGCTGTAAGCCGGGCGAATTTACGAAACGATTCAATGCAATGAGTTCGTTCCTGCGACGACAGATTGGCAAAAGTCTGCAACGTATTTTCCATTTGCCGCTGTTCCGCCGGGGAAAGTGTGTTCAACGTTTTTTTCTTTTCCGCCTCGGTCAAATTAAAAAATTGATTGAACCGATTGCACATTTGCTGGCGCTGGTCAGCGGGAAGCA
>JALYXC010000282.1 GCA_030947315.1 Verrucomicrobiota bacterium
TTATGTCGCAGGCGTTCTGGATTTTGCCTCGATGTCGACCGGCTTGGATTCCCTACTGGAAATGCCGGATTTCAAAATCGGTGATCGTGTTTGCACGTTAAAGGGTTCTGCTCATGGCGTCGTAAAAAAGATTTTACACGATGGCCGAATTTCCTGGCAGCGCGATGGCAGCGCCATTGAATTAATTGCTTTGCCTGAAAGTCTTTTGCGCGAGCCGAAATCGAAATCTAAATCCAAATAATCAGAATTGCCTGTTTGGTTGCTTCGTGAAAAACTTTCGTCGCATTTAATTTTTCATGGACAGCTTACTCATTAAAGGCGGCGTGCCGCTGCACGGCGAAGTCACCATTAGCGGCGCAAAAAATGCCGTGTTGCCTATCATGGCCGCGACGTTGCTCACGTCGGAGCCGTGCGTGATTCGGCGCGTGCCCGATTTGAGCGATGTCAAATTCATGGCGCAAATTTTAACTTCGCTCGGCGCGGAAGTGAAATTCGACGACGGCGCGTTGAGGGTCTGCGCGGAAAAAATAAAGCCGTTTGGCGATTATGATTTGATCCGCAAAATGCGCGGCTCGATTTGCATCATGGGCCCGTTGCTGGGTCGTTTGCGCAAAGCCACTGTTTCGCTTCCGGGCGGCTGTATTATTGGCGCGCGTCCGATTGATTTGCATCTGAAAGGATTTCGCGCGCTGGGCGTAAAAATTGAAATCGAAAGCGGCTACATTCGCGCACGCGCAAAAAAATTATCCGGCGCGGATTTATTTCTTGGCGGCCGTTCTGGTCCCACCGTTTTAGGAACTGTCAATGTGATGATGGCTGCGGTTTTGGCGGAAGGCGTGACCATTATCGAAAGCGCAGCGTGCGAACCGGAAGTCGTGGACGTCGCCAATTTTTTAATTGCCATGGGCGCAAAAATCGCCGGGGCTGGTTCGCCGACAATTACCATCAATGGCGTAAATATTTTGCATGGCACGGAACACGAAGTCATTCCTGATCGAATCGAAACGGCTACTTTCGCCGTGGCAGCCGCAGCGACGAAAGGCGAAGTGACGCTGCATGGCGCTCGGGCTGATCATCTCCATGCCGTTTTAGACAAGCTGCGCGAGGCGGGCGTAAAAATTGAACGCAGCGGTTCTTCATTGACAATCAAAGGCGCGCGGCGACTAAAACCGGTTGACATCACGACGTTGCCTTACGCGGGATTTCCGACTGATGCCCAGGCGCAAATGATGGTTTTAATGGCGCTCACGCCGGGCATCAGCATTATTACGGAACGGATTTTTGAATCGCGTTTTATGCACGTCAGCGAACTGGCGCGTCTCGGGGCCGATATTGCCATCGAAGGACCCAGCGCAATTGTCAAAGGCGGAAAACCGCTCAGCGGCGCGCCCGTGATGGCGAGCGATTTGCGCGCCTCAGCCGCATTGGTGATCGCCGGAATGGCCGCCAAAGGAACGACGCAAGTCAATCGGATTTACCATTTGGATCGCGGCTACGAAAAAATTGACGAAAAATTGCGCCAGCTTGGCGCGCGCATTGAGCGCATTCAGGAAACTTGAAATGAAAGTTTTAATTGTCATTGGAATCATTGCGATCGCCGCATTTGGGGGTTGGACGATTTATTCGAAATGGGAAAAAATAAATGCTCCAGAAAAAGAAAAAGCCGCTATTCCGATTCCGGCCGCGCCAGAAATTTCCGGCAGCCAATTGCCTGGAATGCTTCCTTCTCTGGAAGGTTCGTTAGCCGCCGCGCAAAAAAGAGGGGCACCCGGTTTGCAGGATTTTTTAGCGCGTTACGGAAAAACGATTCGCGATCCGCGCCTCGGCTCCATCGAACTGGATTACGTTGTTTTAGTAGCGCCGCACAAACCGGACCAGGCAAAAAAAGTTTTTACGCGAGTCAAGCAACGAACGCCATCCTCTTCGCCAATTTATTCGCGAATCAAACTGCTTGAAAATACTTATGAATGAACACGACAACGGCAACCCGGCGCGGCGAAATTTTTTTCTAGGATTATTTACGCAACCCGCTAACCTACTGCCAACATCCTTTAAAGAAAGTGAGATTTACTTATGGATTTAGTTTTTAAATGCACTCATTGCGATCAGGAACTGGCGGTGGACGCGGCGGGCGGCGGCAGCGAAATTGAATGTCCTTCGTGCGGACAAACTTTAACGGTGCCCGAAGCCAATCCCCAGAATCTACAGACTCTCAACCCGATTTCTTCTTCGGCCGCTGCCAAGGAATCCAAACATTTTGCCGTGCCAGTGCGCGACACGCCCGCCGAAGCGTTAATTAAAAAACCGCGGCCCAGTTTGGAAATAGCCGCCAAAGAAAGCGATAAAAAAATCCGCATCAAAACCATTCGTCACGGTGATTGTGTGGAAGTGGGACGGGATCGTTTTGATGAAATCGCTTCTGAATTTCTGGAAAAAATCGGGCAAACCAATATCGTCAGCATCAATCCTATCACCTACAGCCATATTGATTTGGCGACGCGCCAGGCGATGGCTGATTTCGGTGTGATGATCGTTTTTAAAGGATAAAAAATTCCTGTCGGAACCAGAAGGAGAGTGAGTCGCCAGGAAACGTCCCTGGCGTTTAAAAGTTGCGCAGCAGTGTTATGGTCCCCGCGGATTCCGGAAATTTATTTGGAAATTTTTTTCCCAATAAAAATTCCTAAAATCAGCAAGAGAACAAAGATCGCGACAAACAGGAAAAACAGAAACTTGGCAATTCCCGCCGCCGCCCCCGCCACTCCTGTAAAACCCAACGCTGCCGCAATCAATGCAATCACCAAAAATATTAATGCCCATTTCAACATGCGTTAAAAATAGAATTGCTTTTCAATTCCTCAATCGGGACTCCGCCGTTTTTCAAGTCAGGGAATAAACTAGAATGACAATTGCCGGGGCGGTCGTGATCTTCCGAAAGTGGTATGGTGGTAGGAGCCGGATTCGAACCGGCGAAGTCGTGAGACGACAGATTTACAGTCTGCACCCTTTAGCCACTTGGATATCCTACCTTCCAAAAAACCGCCGTGAAGCGGACGGTGATTAAGCCAAATCAATTCGGCACGCTCAAGTTTAAAATCAAAAAATTGTACGCTCCCAAAGTTTTTGATTAACCACCAAGACACAAAGACACGAAGTTTTCTGAACCTTTATCCGTAGCCTGGCAGTAGAGAAACCACAGATGGACACAGATAAACACAGATTACCGAGAGTGAAGTCAAGATTACGACTCACCGATTAAGGATTTCTTCTCCCTCGAACGAATTACAGGCTCCGGCCTGCTTTTATCTGTGTCCATCTGCGTCCATCTGTGGTTTTTTTCCCATGTTCTTCGTCTGCATCATTACGGCATTCTTCTCTTCATGCCTTTGGTGTCTTGGTGGTTTAATAAAATTTCGGAACTTTGACTTTGAACTTCAATTCCCCAACTCTATTTTATGTCCATGTTTGATTCGCTCAGTCAAAAACTGCAAAGCGCTTTTAAAAATTTGCGCGGCCTTGGAAAAATTTCCGAAGAAAATATCGGCGAATCGTTGCGCGAAGTCCGCCTCGCGCTGTTGGAAGCCGATGTCAATTTCAAAGTCGCTCGCGATTTTATCGAGCGCGTTAAAACCAAAGCGATTGGCCAGGAAG
>JALYXC010000286.1 GCA_030947315.1 Verrucomicrobiota bacterium
AGCAGTGAAGGATCAAAATTCGGATATTCGAATCGCCGGTTTGCGCATTGCCAGCGAGTTGAAACTCGATTTGATTCCGCTGCTAAAAATTCTGGTGAAAGATTCTTCAGCGCAAGTGCGTCGTGAATGTGCGCTGTCGCTACGACACAATTCCTCGTCGGAAGCGCCGGAACTCTGGGCGCAACTCGCGCAACAGCACGACGGAAAAAATCGCTGGTATCTCGAAGCGCTCGGAATTGGCGCGGATAAAAATGAAGATAAATTTTTTGCCGCGTGGCTGGAAGCTGCGAGAGAAAATTGGAATACTTTTGCCGGCCATGATATTATCTGGCGTTCTCGTTCGCCGAAAGCGCTGCCTTATCTGACAAAAATAATTAGGAGCGAAAAAACGTCGAAGCAAGAGCGGCCGCGCTATTTTCGCGCTTTAGATTTCATTCCGCAGTGTCCGGAAAAAGAAATCGCCTTGCTGGAATTATTAACTTTAGTGGGACACTGATTGCAAAAGGGTAACCAACTATTTTATGGAAAAACCCAAGCCGGCTAGTTTTCTTTCAGCGGAAGCGGCGCCTTTTTGTTACATTGAAAAATCAAATCCGCACAGTTCGAATTTGCAGGAATTGACTTACGGAATTTATGAAATGAACGGACCTTTCCACAGCGGCATGTTCGCTCATCCGGTCGAGGAGGCGTTGCTGTTTTGTCTCAAGGGAAAAGTCAACGTCGCACTCTCGGGCCAGAATTATTGTTTGGAACATTATGACGTGCTTTACATTCCGAGGGGCGCGACTTATCAACTGACACAATCCGGCGGCGAAAGCAAAATCGTCATTTGCCGCGCGCGCTCTGAGAAAACGCATCCCGTTTTTTACGCTTCCTGGAAAGATTTTTCGGTGGACGAAAAACGGATTCGGCATCTGAAAGGCAAGGACGTTTTTTTAATGTTCGATGTAAGCGAAACAGCGGAAAAACTTATGGCCGGCTACACAATTTTCCAACCCGGCCAGCGTTCCTGGCCGCCGCACAATCATACTGACCAGGAGGAAGTTTATATTTTTACGAAAGGCCGCGGCGCCATGGAAGTTTATGCCGATGAGGAAGATAAAAGTTTCGTTCGATCAGTGAGAGAAGGCGATGCCGTTACGATTCCACTTCTGAATTATCATCCGGTTTTCAGCCAGGACGAGGAGTTGCATTTCATCTGGTGCATCGCCGGCAATCGCTATTGGATCGGAGACAAACACAAAGATTTCATGACAGGCCAGATGGATAAGTTGACGACGTGAGAAAAAAACAAATTAAATATTGGAGTTTCGGGCCGCGGATTTCGTTCAGACATCGCAGATTTTTACGGCTTGGTTAAGCGAGGAAACTTTATCGCGCGTCGGAATAAATTCCTGGCCGACAAAACCTTTGTAACCGGTTTCCAGAATGGCTTTCATGACGGGCGCATAATTTATTTCCTGCGTGTCATCAATTTCGCCGCGACCTGGATTTCCCGCCGTATGATAATGGCCGATGTAATCGTGATGTTGTTGAATGCGCGGAATAATATCACCGTGCATTATTTGCACATGATAAATGTCGAACAAAACTTTCATCCGTTCAGAACTGATTTTTTTACAAATCTCCACGGTTCTTTCCAGATTGTCGCAGAAATAATCGGGATGCCCTTTCATCTCAATATTCACGCGGGAGTTGAGCATTTCCAGACAGATCGTCACTTTCTTTTTTTCGGCGTGGCCAACAATTCTTTTCAAGCCTTCGACCATATTTTTCAGGCCGGTTTCGTCAGATAATCCGCGGCGAAAACCAGAAAACGTAATGATGCTGGGGATGTTCGCTGCGGCGGCGGCATCAATTCGTTCGCGCAAAATTTTATGACATTCCTCGTGCTCGTCGGTATGCGCAAAACCTTTGGCGAATCCGTGACTCGGCGCGATGGCGCAGGTCAAACCGAGTTTTTTCAGCATGGGCCAATATTCCGGCCCGACCAGCTCGACCGATTTCATTCCCATCGGCGCAGCGCTGGCGGCGAGTTCTTCTGGCGTCATCGGTTTGAAACACCAATGAATGACTGATTGATTAATGCGGCCGTTTTTTATTTTATAAAAATCATCCTCTGTTTTGGCCCGAGCAATTTGAGGCAGCGTCAAGGCGGCGCCCAGTGCGATAGTGGATTTCAAAAGAGCGCGGCGACTCATCGAATAAGAATTTTTTGTCATAAACATTTAAAAGCTTTCGGGAACACAATGGGAATTAAACTGACGGCCAACTGTTGCCCATTTGAATTGCGCGGGTGAGGTTTCACAAACTATTGAGCACATCAATTAACTGGCGCAAACGTCCGTAATGCCGCCGATCAAATCCGAAGGCGATGCGCGGCAATTCTACAAAATCGTGATCTTCTATTTCTTCTGGGGTTGGTTCGATGCAATGGATTTTTTCGCCGGTAATAATGTCAGAAAAATCTTCGTTCAACGCCGCAATGGCGGAAGGCGAGGGCACATGTTTAATGCGAATAATAAAAAGATCCCGGACAAATCGCGTCGAATGAAAATTGCGATAAAAGCGCGTAATCCATTTTACCGCTTCATCCGCTTCATCGGTGATTTGGTAAAGATAAAGATCGTCCGGCGAAATCAATTGGTCGCGTAACAAATGCTCTCGAATATTTTTATCCCACGTTTTCCAATACGTGCCGCCCGATTTATCAATCAGAATCAGCGGCATCAAACGGCTCTTGCCGGTTTGCATGAGGGTAATCGCTTCGTACCCTTCGTCGAGCGTGCCAAAGCCGCCGGGAAATAAAACGAACGCGTCGGAGTGGCGAACAAAAGTTAATTTGCGCGTGAAAAAATATTTAAACGTTATTAACTTTTTATCCTGATGAATAATCGGGTTCGCGCCTTGTTCCCACGGCAAACGAATATTCGCGCCAAAACTTTTTTCGATGCCGGCGCCTTCATGGCCGGCCTGCATTATTCCCGGCCCCGCGCCGGTGATGACCATGTAACCAGCCTCGGCAATTTTTCGCGCGAACTCCACCGCTTGCAAATATTCCTGCTTGGTAGGCATGGTTCGAGCAGAACCGAAAATGGTCACTTTGCGATTTTCGGCGTAAGGAGCAAACGCGCGAAAAGCGTAACGCAATTCCCGCACCGCCGTGCGAATGACCCGCACGTCGCCGCGATCTTTTACATCGGTCAACAGTTTCAGCGCATTGACAATAATATCTTCGACATGATCAGGATTGTAACCGCCTCCTTTGAAATCAATTAATTCCTGGATGCGCCGTTTTAATTCAGGATCCACCGGCGTCTTTTCCATTTTTTCAGGTTTGTCCATTTAATGAGGTTATTGATTTTCAAGGTTTAAGCAAGGATTCGGCGTTGGCAGGAAATAATTGCCTTGTTACTCTTGGCACACTATGGCGTTCGATTCCTTCCGAGATTTTTTGCAGGCGCTGGAAAAAGCTGGCGAGTTGAAACGTATTTCACAACCGGTCGCGACGGAATTGGAAATCACAGAAATCGCCGATCGCGAAATGAAATCTCCCGGCGGCGGCAATGCGCTTCTGTTCGAGAAGCCGACGGTCAACGGCGTCGTTTCTCCCTTTCCACTCGCGATCAACACACTCGGTTCGCACAAGCGCATGGCAATGAGTTTGAATGCAAATTCCGTCGAGGAAGTCGCGGTGGAACTTGGCTCGATCATGAAAGCGAAACCGCCAACGGGTTTTCGCGAGACAATTAAATTACTCGGAACCGCGATGGATTTGCGTCATGCGAAACCGAAGATTGTAAAGAGTGGTTCGTGCAAAGAGGTGATTCACAAGTTTGGTGGGGCGAGCGTCCCCGCGAGCCGCGAAAGCGATGGCTCGTCAGTAGCCTCGCCCCACCAATCCCCAACGCTTCTTAATATTCCCATTCAAAAATGTTGGCCGATGGATGGCGGGCGATTCATCACGTTGCCTTGTGTTGTCACGAAAGATCCCGACACCGGCGAACGAAATGTCGGCATGTATCGGATGCAGATTTATGACGAGCGAACGACCGGGATGCATTGGCAATTGCAAAAAGTTGGCGCGCGACATGGGCGGCGTTATTACGAAACAAAAACGAAAATGCCCGTCGCAGTTTTTCTCGGCGGCGATCCGGTATATCCATTTTGCGCGACAGCTCCGTTGCCGGATGGTCTCGATGAATTTTTGCTCGCAGGTTATCTGCGGAAAAAATCCGTCGAACTCGTGAAATGCGAGACGAACGATCTGGAAGTTCCCGCCAACGCCGATTTTGTCATTGAGGGTTACGTTGATCCCGCCGAGCCGTTGCGGAGCGAAGGGCCGTTTGGCGATCACACCGGCTATTACACTTTGCCCGAGTTGTATCCGGCGTTTCACCTCACCGCGATCACGCATCGCAAAGATGCGATTTATCCCGCGACGATTGTCGGCATGCCGCCGATGGAAGATTTTTATATTGGCGGCGCGAGCATGAAATTGTTTCTGCCGATTTTCAAAATGAATTTCCCGGAGATCGTGGACATCGCGTTGCCCGCGGAAGGCGTTTTTCACAACCTTGTTTTCGTCAGCATCAAAAAAACCTATCCGATGCAGGCCTACAAAATCATGCACGGGCTTTGGGGCATGGGACAAATGATGTTCAGCAAATACATCGTGGTGGTGGACGCCGACGTGAACGTGCATAACACGAGCGAAGTTTTATTTCATCTCTGCGCCAACACCGATCCGCAACGCGACAGCATTTTCACCAAAGGGCCGTCCGACGTGCTCGACCACGCCACCAGCGAAATGGCCAGCGGCAGCAAACTCGGCATCGACGCGACGAAAAAAATCGCGGGCGAAGGTTTCAAACGCGAATGGCCGCCGCTGATTCGTATGGATGAAAATGTGCGAAAGAAAATGGATCAACTCTTCAAAGGCACGTGACAACTCACTTGCCGCAAAGCGGGAACATGGCTAAATTATGAGCGATGAAACTAAGATTCGACCTGGTCGAGAAGGTGACGCCGGAGATGGTGATGGAGAGCGTGCTGGCCAACAATCACCGTTACAAGGCCGAGCCGCTTTTATCAAAAACTGGGACTGGCAGTTTGTCACCAGCTTCAATCGAGGAGCGTGCGAACGAGGAAAAGCTCAGTTCGGAAATAACTCCGAAGCTCATGAGCAAGTCCGACAACGCTGGGAAGCCGTCCACACCCAAGTCCTGACTCTCGGCGAAGCGCTGGATTTTTTGTTTCAATGCCATCGCTCGGCTCCGTTTCTTTTCTTCAATGGAAATACTTTTGGTGAAATCGCCCGCCGGATTGTTGACGCAGTCTTTGTAGAATTTCCTTTAGCCCGACGCCGTGAAGCTGCGTCTTTAGGTGCTCATTATGTCGCTGGCGTCTTGGACGGCCAATCTTTGGAATCAGGACTTATTGTTCTGGCTGAACTGGCCGATTTCAAACCGGGCGACCGCGTGAAAACGTTGCGTGGTTCGATGAGTGGAACAATTCTTCGATTGTTGCCGGATGGCCGCGTGGTTTGGCGGGCTGATTCCGGCGCGGAACTAACGGCCTTGCCGGAAGCGTTGTTGAAGGAAAAGAAAAAATGAAAATGGACGTAACGAAGAAAATTGCCAGCGAAGGTTCAAATGCAGGTTGGACGGTATTTGTCTTAGCGCACTTGATAGAAATGTTTTAATGAACAGAAAACTTTCGATACTTAAAAATTCTCGCCCTTATGTTTCCATCGGTTTAATTTAACACGACATATGGCAAAGAACTCCCAAATTGAGTGGACGCACCACACGTTTAATCCGTGGTGGGGATGCACGAAGGTCTCGCCTGCCTGCCAAAACTGCTACGCAGACTTGTGGGCGCGACGAATGGGTCATGACCTTTGGGGAAAATCGGCTTCGCGACGGTTTTTTACCGATGCACACTGGAAAGAGCCGTTGACTTGGAACGAGGAAGCTCAATCCGAGCGCACGCGTCACAGAGTGTTTTGTGCAAGTATGGCTGATGTCTTTGAACGGCGTACCGAATTGAAGTTTTCGCGGCAACGTTTGTGGACACTCATCCATGCGACGCCTTGGCTTGATTGGTTGTTGCTGACGAAGCGGCCCCAAAATATTGGGGACATGGTTCCATGGAACAACGAGTGGCCGGAGAATGTCTGGCTTGGAACGACGGTCGAGAACCAAAAATACGCTGAAGAACGCCTACCTTTTCTGCTGAAAAACAAATCTGTTGTCCGCTTTTTGTCGTGTGAACCACTGCTCGGAACAATTGACCTGAAGCCGTGGTTTCATCGAAAAGGTTTTCAACCAATTAACTGGGTGATTGCTGGTGGGGAAAGCGGTCCGGGAGCGCGTCCAATGCATCCAGATTGGCCAACACGACTGCTCCACCAATGCCAAACTGCGGATGTGGCTTTTCACTTTAAGCAATGGGGTCATTGGGTTCCGGCTGAGTTAGCCGTCGGAGCCAGAAAAACAAATGTTTTCCAACTCGCTACTGAACGTCCCGTCTCGATGGTTCGACTTCCAAAAAAAGAAGCCGGACGGGTTCTTGAGGGGACAACGTGGAACGGAGTGCCAGACTCCAAACTTCTGGTGCATGCCTAAAGTTGAACTCTCAGCATACGAAGGTAGGGAGCAGGCTTACATCAAGCACTGTTTGCTGGAGGAGTATTTGCCCGATTGGGGATACAAAGTTGGCTCGCAGTGGGATTCTCTTGTTTACATCGATGGATTTGCCGGGCCGTGGGAAACGACATCTCCTAGTCACAAGGACTCATCGTTCGGCGTAGCGGTTTCTGCGTTGAGTCGAGTTGCCGAAGGCTTGCGGCTGACTCGGGGTCGCAATCTGAATGTTGATTGCATTCTCGTCGAGCAAGACAAACGTGCGTCGGAGAAGTTGCGAGCATACGCCGAATCTGTGAAGCGCCCCGGTTTTCGCGTCCAGCCCTTATGTGGTGAGTTTGTTGACCGTTTGCCCGACATTACGAAGTTGGTGAGGCAGAGCGGACAAAGCCCTTTCA